>PWSG01000015.1 GCA_003564055.1 Syntrophomonadaceae bacterium | reverse complement strand
TTTTATCTGCCGACCTCAAGAATTGGCCATTTTAGCCAAGTATTTAAAACATAAGCACTGGCAGGTTTCTCTTCATCTAAAATTGATACAATAAGCATTACTGCATCGGCGCGGAGTACTTTCGATTCAAAAGCATGGTACTCGAAGACCTTATCGGCAGCTGTGCCCTGTTAAAAAGATATGCAGGACTTAATTATACTTCCGGAATTATATTTGATAATATATTGAAAAAGGAGGTGTGGAAAATGGCTATAGTTGAAATATCAATTGTCCCTTTAGGGACGGGCAGTACCAGTTTAAGCCAGTACGTGGCTGCTTGTGAGAAGGAGCTGCGGGAACACTGTGAAGACTTAAAATATGAACTTACTGCCATGGGCACAATTATCGAGGGCGACCTGGATAAGATCCTGGCTTTGATTCGTCGCCTGCACGAAGTTCCCTTCAGGCAGGGCGCAGCAAGAGTCAGTACCAGCATCAAGATCGATGACCGCAGGGATAAAAACAGCTCCATCAACCAAAAAGTCAAATCGGTTGAAGACAAATTATAACCGGGCTCTTTGTTTGTTTTTAACGGCTGCATATCCCCGCTGCACTAAGAAGGCAGGCCAGAAGCAGTTCTTTAAATGGAGGTGCGAATAAATACTTGCTGTATTAAAGCTGCAAAAACAGCTTAGCGCCAACGAGGACTTAAAGCAGCAGCGTAGCAAAGGCAGGAGGTAGTTAGAGTTTGCCTTAGTTTGTACTAAAGTTTTGAAAGGTTGACAGAAAAAGTTTTCAGGGTTTTCTTGCGCTCCTTCCAATCCGGCATAAGGTTTTCTAAATAGCTGTAGAATTTGGTGTCGTGTTTGTGGTGCTTGAAATGGATTAGTTCATGTAACAAAACATATTCGATGCATTCCAGGGGAGTTTTAATCAGTTCAATATTTAAAGTAATTTTTTTCCTCTTCCAGGAACACGACCCCCACCTGGTTCTCATGGAACGCAGCGTAATAGAAGGTCTTTCAATTCCCGCAGCGGAGACCGGGGGTTGGATCTTATCCATGGTTCTATGAAATATTAATTTGGCCTGTGCTTTATACCATTGATTAAAAAGCTTTTCTTTTATTTTAAAGTTATTCTCATCTTTAACAAAAAGAAATAATTCCTCACCATCAAGAATAACTTCTTCTCTGCTTTTCACCTGGATTACTTTCAGAGGGTAAGAACTGCCAAGATATTGAAATATTTCCCCGGTAATATATTCGAGTCTGCCATTATTGCTGCGTTTTCGATCAAAATGCTCAATTTTTTTAATAATCCAGGAAGCTTTATCCTTTACTAATTGCTCAATAGATTCGCAAGACACACTTTTTGGGGCAGATACAACCACATTTGAATCGGGCCGAACCCTTAAGTTAATGTTCTTTACATTTTTCCTGATAATAGTAAACTTAATATTTATTCCATCATGCGTAAGAAAATGCTCGCTCATTTTTATTCCCACCAATAGATTAAGAAATTTACCATAAATAAAAGAGGCATAAAACTGCCCATATCTCTTAAGGTTCCAGTAACGAAAAGCCACTTTTCTGATCAAAAACACGCTTACTTTCCAGGCCAAGAATCTCGCAAATTATTACTTCACCAACCAGCCAGGTTTTCAAACCCGGGCGGAAACACCCGACAGCAGCTTTTTCGCTGCGTCCCAGTGAACCATGCAGATGGAGACTTGGCTGGCCCTTA
Source organism: Syntrophomonadaceae bacterium (assembly GCA_003564055.1). GTDB lineage: Bacteria > Bacillota > Dethiobacteria > DTU022 > DTU022 > T3SED10-7. Next base: position 6,456 of record PWSG01000015.1, on the reverse strand, counting down.
TCATTTAGGGCGATCACCCCGGTTCCAACCACTTCATGGGTTCCTTCAACAGGCGTTATAATTGGGTCAGGAGGCATTTCTTCTGAACAGCGCGGTCCGGTTACAATATTGCCCTCGCCAATACCTCCAATTATTGTCACCAATCCTGCCTTAATCCCTTTTTGAGCAGAGAACTTTTCCAGACAATCTGGAATTACATCGCCTTCTTCTAACCTGACTACAAAAACGCGTCCCATATTTCCTTCAGCTGCTTTCAAATATAATTACAGCCTCCCCTGATCTTTACTGCACAAGGTGCAGCAATTTCAATAATTGTGGTCAGTCCTGAAAATGAACTTGTTGTCAGGCTTAACCCCATGTTTAACCATCACAGATGTGTAAGTTCAATATTTGAGGTCTGACCCCATTTATTGAACTTGTGATGTTGTTTAGAATTCGCAGTTATTAACTGTCCTGGGGAAGGGGATTACATCTCTGATATTGCTTACGCCTGTAAAGTACATAATTGCTCTTTCGAAGCCGAGGCCGAAACCGGCGTGTTTTACCCCGCCGTATCTGCGCAGGTCAAGATACCACCTTAATTCTTCAGGCTCGATATTAAATTCAGTCATGCGTTTTTTCAAGATATCTTCCCGCTCTTCTCTCTGGCTGCCGCCAATGATTTCTCCCACTCCCGGGACAAGCAGGTCCATGGCGGCAACGGTTTTTTGATCATCGTTTAAGCGCATGTAAAAAGCCTTTATACCCCCTGGATAATCGGAAACAAAAACAGGCTTATGAAATACTTTTTCAGTCAGGTAGCGTTCATGCTCGGTTTGCAGGTCTTTGCCCCAATCAACTGGATATTCAAACTTCTGGTTTGCTTTTTTAAGATATTCAACAGCTTCTGTGTAGGAAATGCGGGCAAATTCGGCATTTACAATGTTTTGCAGTTTTTCCTGTAAACCTTTGTCGACAAACTGGCTAAAGAAAGTCATTTCAGGCTCGGCTTTTTCTAAAAGATAGTTGATAAGATATTTGATCATTTCTTCAGCCAGGTTCATGTTATCGTTTAAATCCGCAAAGGCAATCTCCGGTTCAATCATCCAGAATTCGGCGGCATGACGGGGTGTGTTGGAGTTTTCAGCCCTGAAAGTAGGGCCAAACGTATAGACATCTTTAAATGCCAGGGCAAAAGCTTCTGCTTCCAGCTGGCCGCTTACGGTAAGATTTGTCTTCTTGCCAAAAAAATCAGTGGAGTAGTCTACTTTTGCGTCTTCGGTGAGGGGAAGGTTATTTAAGTCCAGGTTAGTGACCCTGAAAAGTTCTCCTGCTCCTTCAGCATCATTAGCGGTAATGATTGGAGCGTGCAGGCAAACAAAACCTTTTTCCTGAAAAAATTGATGTATTGCAAAAGCCAGCAGGGAGCGGACGCGAAAAACTGCTGTAAAAAGGTTTGTGCGCGGGCGGAGGTGAGCAACTTCTCTTAAAAATTCTCTGCTGTGTCTTTTCGGCTGGATCGGGTAATCTTCAGGAGAAGCACCTTCTAGCATTACTTCACCCGCTTTTATTTCAAATGGCTGCCTGGATTCAGGGGTCAGCACCAATCTGCCTTTTACAGTTACCGCTGAACCCACACCAAGTCCTGCCACCACTTCAAAATTGTTTAAAAACTCTTTTTCATAAACGATCTGCACCGTATTAAAATGGGTGCCGTCATTTAAAGCAATAAAACCGAACACTTTTTGATCGCGATTGTTCCTGATCCATCCACTTAAGGTTACATTTTGATCGGCATAGTTTTCTGCATTTTTAACCAGCTGGTTAACGGTTACCTTTTCCATCTTCATCTCCCCTGACCTTGTTTGTCCACTATATAAAACTTTATATCCTGAAGAAAAAGCAAGTAAGCGGTAAGCATTTATTTTTTCATCTTGGCCCAACTGTCTCTTAACTGAACAATGCGGTTAAATACCGGTTTCCCTTCACTGGAAGCTTCAGGATCAAGGTAGAAATATGCTTTGCGCAAAAACTGGAAACGGCTTTCTGGAGCTGCTTCGGCAACCGCCGGTTCAGCAGGCACATCATTACAAACAATCAGCGACTGCGGATTAATGTGCCCGGTAAATTCAACTTCGCTGTCTTCTTCAGGGTTTTCCACGGTAAAAAGAGTATCATAAAGGTTTGCTGTGATTTTAACTGAATGCTCAACAGAAACCCAGTGAATAACCCCCTTGATTTTTTTCCCACTTGTATCTGCTCCACTTCTCGTCTGCTCATCATATGTGCAGCGCAGCTCGTTAATATTGCCATCAGCATCTTTAATTGCTTCTTCACATTTTATAACATATGCTCCTTTAAGGCGTACTTCCCTGCCCGGAGCAAGACGGAAATATTTTTTCGGAGGTTCTTCCATGAAATCATCACGCTCAATATAAATCTCTCCACTAAAAGGAACCTGGCGAGTACCTGCACTTTTGTTGCCGGGTATGTTTTCCATTTCACACAACTCGGTTTTGCCTGCAGGCCAGTTGGTAATTACTACCTTGATGGGGTCAAGCACGGCCATCAGACGCGGGGCTGTAGTTTCAAGTTCCTGGCGGATGCAGTGTTCCAGCAGAGCCAGGTCGACAGTGCTATCGGCCCTTGAAACCCCCACTCGCTTTTGAAAGTCGGCAATTGCCTGCGGGGTCATACCGCGTCTGCGCAGTCCGGCGATAGTGGGCATGCGTGGGTCATCCCACCCTGCAACATGTTTTTCCTCGACAAGGCGGCGAAGTTTACGCTTGCTCATTACGGTATATGTCATGTTGAGGCGGGCAAACTCGGTTTGACGCGAACGGTATTTAACCGCTTCCGGCATCAGTTCGACAGCATTGTCAACAATCCAATCATAAAGAGGGCGATGATCTGTATATTCAATTGAACAAAGAGAATGGGTAATTCCCTCCAGGCAGTCTGAAAAAGGATGATCAAAGTCATACATCGGATAAATGCACCACTTATCGCCGGTGCGGTGGTGTGAAGAATGTAAAATGCGGTAGATAACTGGATCACGCATATTCAAATTTCCTGAAGCCATGTCAATTTTTGCCCTGAGAACCCGGCTTCCGCTTGCAAATTCACCCTTGCGCATTCGTTCAAATAAATCAAGATTTTCTGCTGCCGAACGATTGCGGTAAGGGCTTTCTATGCCCGGCTCGGTCAGGGTGCCGCGGTACTCCCTGATTTCTTCCTGGTTTAAATCACAGACATAAGCGCGCCCGGCCTCGACCAGGCGGCAGGCAAACTGGTATTTCACTTCGAAATAGTCTGAGCTGAAAAAAAGACGGTCTTCCCAGTCTGCCCCCAACCAGCGGATATCTTCAATAATTGAATCTACAAATTCCTGCTCTTCCTTGATCGGGTTAGTATCATCAAAACGCAGGTTAAATTTGCCTTTAAAATCCAAAGCTATTCCATAATTTAATAATATAGCCTTGGCATGCCCAATGTGCAGGTAACCATTTGGTTCAGGAGGGAACCTGGTGTGAACAGGGCGGTCCTTAAGAATACCTTTTTCGAGATCTTCTCTTATTTTTGTATAGATAAAGTTGGTTTTAGAGCCTGCAGAAATAGTATCTGTCATGAAAATCCCTTTCTATTCAACGGTAACGCTTTTTGCCAGGTTGCGGGGTTTATCAACTGAGCTGCCCCGGGCGAGGGCTGTGTAGTATGCAATTAGTTGGGTCGGGACCGCAGCTAAAACAGGGGCCAGTATATCTTCTACAGGAGGCAGGGAAAATACTGATTCAACCTGTTTGGTTACATCGTTAAAGCCTTCCTGTGTAATTGCAAAGACAGCGCCACCGCGGGCATTGACTTCCTGGATGTTGCTTAATGTTTTTTCAAAAACTGCTTTCTGGGTAATAAGGGCTATGACCGGAATGCCCTCGACTATCAAGGCAAGGGGGCCGTGTTTTAGCTCACCCGCAGCATAAGCTTCAGCATGAATATAAGATATTTCTTTTAGTTTAAGGGCTCCTTCCAGGGCTACTGGATAGTCAATGTTACGCCCGACAAAAAACGCGCTGTCCCAACTGGATAGATGATCACAGTATTTGCGCAGCTTGGAGAGGCTTTCTTCAGAAAGTATTTTTTTAAGTTTTTCCGGCAGGGCTCTTAAGTTCTTAACCAGCTTGGCTGCAGTCTCTGGAGCAAGATTGCCGCGTATTTCTCCAAAGTAGATCGCTATAAGATAGAGAGCAATTAGCTGGGTCAGATAAGCCTTGGTTGAGGCAACCGCGATTTCCGGACCGGCCCAGGTATAAAGTACTTCGTCGGCTTCACGGGATACGGAACTGCCTACAACATTTGTAATGGCAAGTACTTTTAACCCTTTCTGCCTGGACAGACGCAGGGCAGCAAGGGTATCGGCAGTTTCACCGGACTGGCTGATCACAACAACCAGCTGGTTCTCTTTTAAAAGTGGATTACGATAACGAAATTCGGAGGCCACATCAACTTCAACCGGAATACCTGCGAGCTCTTCGATAACTGCTTTGCCTAGAAGCCCGGCATGGTAAGCAGTTCCGCAGGCTACGATATGAATCTTTTCGAGACGGGTTAGCTCTTCCCCGTTTAATCCAAGCTCGCTTAAATCTACTTTGCCACTGGCGGTGTTGATCCGCTGACGCATAGTTTCCTTAACTGCTGCAGGTTGTTCCATGATTTCCTTAAGCATAAAATGGTCATAACCGCCTTTTTCAGCGGCTTCTATATCCCAGGTAATCTCAAATATTTCTCTGTTAAGCAGCTTCCCTTCGGAATTAAATATATCCACATTTTCAGGAGTAATTGATGCAAATTCGCCGTCTTCTAAAACCTTGGTTTTGCGAGTATGAGCCAGTAAAGCCGGAATGTCTGAGGCTACAATGTTTTCTCCCTCGCCAAGGCCAATAATAAGCGGGCTGTCCTGGCGGGCACAAATTAGGCGACCCGGTTCGCGAGAGGATATAACAACTAAGGCATAGGAACCTTCCACTTTAGCTGTTGCTTTACGCACTGCTTCAAGAAGATCTCCTTCATAGTATTCTTCAACCAGGTGAGCCAGTACCTCTGTATCGGTTTCGGAACGGAAATTGTGACCGGCATCCTCTTTAAGCCACTGGCGAAGGGAGTGATGATTTTCGATGATTCCATTATGAATTACAGCAATTTCTTCGCTGCAGCTGCAGTGCGGATGTGCGTTTTCATCAGTAGGCCTACCGTGAGTAGCCCAGCGAGTGTGACCAATACCAACTTTAATGCTTTTGTAGTTGCCATCCAAAGATTTTTCCAGGTCAGCTACAGAACCGGCCGCTTTATTGATAACCAGCCGTCCATCATGCTGCAGGGCAACTCCGGCTGAATCATAGCCGCGATATTCCAATTTTTTTAATCCTTCTATTAGTATAGCACTGGCTTTTTTAGCTCCGGTATAACCAACAATGCCGCACATATAAAAGCCTCCATTAGTATTATTATCGATAATATATTTTATTTAGAAAAGCTTAAGATTGCTCTTCGGCAATCACTTTCGCCACAGTCTGGGCATACTCTTTGAGCTTATCTTCAGGCAGAGATGCTTCAAGCATGACCCTGAATTTCGGCTCGGTGCCGGATGGACGGACAAGAACGCGACCATGACGGCCAAGCTCTTCTTCTACTTTATTGATAGCTGTTTTAATTTTCGGGTTGGCCGACCACCCTTCCTTGGTTGCAACTTTTTGGTTTACTAATACCTGGGGCAGACGCTCGATCAGGTTACCCAGTTCAGATAAAGGCTGCTGCTTCTTCTGCACCACTTTTAGCAGCTGCAGTGCGGTGAGCAAACCATCTCCAGTTGTAGCGTAATCAGAAAATATTACGTGCCCGGATTGCTCACCACCAAGATTATAGCTGCCTTCAATCATCTTTTCTAATACATACCGATCACCTACAGAAGTACGGATTACTTTAAACCCTTTCTTTTCAGCTAATATATCCAGGCCACCATTACTCATAACCGTTGCAACCAGGGTATTATTTTTCAGCAAGCCTTTTTCGGCCATATCGAGGGCACAAATTGCCATCACGGCATCCCCGTCAACTTCTGCTCCTTTCTCATCTACAGCAATAAGACGGTCAGCGTCGCCGTCAAAAGCAAGACCGATTGATGAACCGCTTTCAAGTACTGCACGCCGCAGGTCAGAAGTATCTGTCGCCCCGCAATTAACATTAATTAAACTGCCATCCGGTTCGTCATGCAGCATCTTGACTTTAGCTCCGAGGCTGTGCAGTAATTCACCGGCAACCCTGCAAACTGCGCCGTGCGCGCAATCAACAACGAGGCTTAAACCATCCAAAGATGGTGCACTATCTTTTAAGTGGTTTAAATATTTTTGCAGAGCATCTCCGTCAGTTATAGCCTGTCCGAGCTCGGCGCCTTCAAACCTGGGCACTACTTCTGGCTTGTTA
>PWSG01000330.1 GCA_003564055.1 Syntrophomonadaceae bacterium | reverse complement strand
TTGTCATCCATTGCTTTCACCGCTTTCTGCTATAATTGCTCTAAACTTTAACGCTCGCATAGTTCCACCAAAACTCCACCTGTAGATTTTGGGTGCAGGAAAGCGATTCTAGCTCCTCCCGCCCCATAGCGGGGTGTTTCGTCTATTAAAGCCACACCCTGCTCTTTTAACTGCTTAAGCTCGCTTTCAATATCAGATACTCTGAAAGAAAGGTGATGGACACCTTCACCTTTCTTTGAAATATACTTACCCACAGGCCCGTCCGGATCAGTCGACTCCAAAAGCTCAATCTTGCTTTCACCGACCGGGAAAAACGCTACTGTTACCTTCTGTTCCTCTATAACCTCGGTCCCTTTAAATTCAAGGCCGAGCTGATCACGGTAAAACTTAACCGCACTGTCAAGGTCAGCAACAGCAATACCGATATGATCTATTTTTTCAAACAACATAAACGCTCCTTACTTATTGATTTTGTTCAACCTTACTATTAATAAAACTTATTATTTCTTCAGTCGATGACCCCGGTGTAAATACTTCCGCAACACCGTTGTCTTTTAGGTAAGCAACATCTTCTTTGGGAATTATGCCTCCGACAACCACAATTATATCACTGCTGTCCTGTTCGCGCAGCATCTCCAAAACCGGTGGCAAAAGTTGCATATGCGCCCCGGAAAGAATGCTTAAACCGATCACCTGGACATCTTCCTGAAGTGCAGCTTCAACAATTTGTTCCGGTGTTTGTCTCAACCCGGTATAAATTACTTCCATACCGGCATCACGCAGGGCTTGCGCCACCACTTTAGCTCCGCGGTCATGCCCATCAAGACCTACCTTGCCGACGAGCACGCGTAAAGGTTTGTCGGCCATATGATCATTCCTCCTTCATCTGAACAAATCCTGTTTTTCTTACAGGGTAATCTGCTGTTGGTACTCGCCGAAAACATCTCTTAAAACACCGCAAATTTCACCCAGGGTAGCATAAGCCTTTACTGCTTTAAGAATATGAGGCATCAGGTTGTTGTCAGATTGGGCCGCTTTGCGCAGATCCTGAAGAGCTTCAGATACATTGCCCTGATCGCGGCTAAGACGAACTTCCTTGATCCGCTCAACCTGGCGCTGGCTTGTGGCTGGATCCATTTTTAATAGATCCATCGGCTGCTCACCGCTTGTTTGAAATTTGTTTACACCTACCACCACCCGTTCTTGCGACTCAACCTCTTTTTGATACTTATAAGCGCTGGCCTGAATCTCTTTTTGGATAAACCCTTTTTCAATCGCTTCTACCGCTCCACCCATTTCATCAATACGTTCGATGTAGCGCATTACTTCTTCTTCTATATGATCGGTTATTGTTTCAATGAAGTAAGAACCGCCTAAAGGATCGACAGTATCGACAGAGCCAATTTCGTAGCCAATTACCTGCTGAGTGCGCAGGGCCAGTAAAACTGAATGCTCACTGGGCAGGGCCAGCGCTTCGTCGCGCGAGTTGGTATGCAGTGACTGGGTTCCACCCAGCACAGCGCTTAAAGCCTGGAATGCAACACGCATAATGTTTACATCAGGCTGCTGCGCAGTAAGGGTAGATCCTGCCGTCTGGGTATGAAAACGCAGCATCAGGGACCGCGGGTTTTTAGCCCCGAATCTTTCTTTCATTATTTTAGCCCATATTCTTCTCGCTGCCCTGAACTTGGCAACTTCCTCGAAAAAGTTGGAATGGGAGTTAAAGAAAAAGGAAAGGCGGGGCGCAAACTGATCCACTTCAAGCCCGGCCTCGAGGGCAGCTTCCACGTAAGCAATAGCATTGCTGAGAGTAAATGCCACCTCCTGGACCGCTGTAGAACCCGCTTCCCTGATGTGGTAACCGCTAATACTTATTGTGTTCCAGGTAGGAATATTTTCTACCGCATAAGAGAAAATATCTACTATAATGCGCATCGATTCCCGCGGAGGGAATATGTAAGTTCCGCGAGCTATATATTCTTTAAGAATATCGTTCTGGATTGTTCCTCCAATTTTATCCAGTGCAATACCCTGTTTTTCAGCTACCGCCATATACATTGCCAGCAGAACTGCAGCGGGAGAATTTATAGTCATTGAAGTGGTAACCTGATCTAAGGGAATATTCTCCAATAATATCTCCATGTCAGCTAACGTATCGATTGCCACCCCGACCTTGCCTACTTCTCCACGGGCAAGGGGATGATCGGAGTCGTAACCGATCTGGGTCGGCAGATCGAAAGCAACACTTAAACCTGTCTGACCCTGGTCAAGCAGGTAACGAAAGCGCTGATTGGTTTCCTCGGCGCTGCCAAAACCTGCATACTGGCGCATTGTCCAAAGCCGTCCCCTGTACATGGTCGGCTGGATACCCCTTGTAAAAGGATATTCTCCAGGCCAATTTAATTTCTCAAGGTAATCAAAATTTTCCAGGTCTAAAGGATCATATGTTTTTTTTAGCTCAAGATCTGAATCAAGTTTAAACTGCTTACGTTCCGGACGTTTTTCAACAACCTTTTCTACTTTTTCCTGCCAGGATTTTTTGGCCTTTAATAGCTTCTCTTTAGTTTCCTGATCACTCAATTTTTAAGCTTCCTCCTTTCTGTCCTTAACTGCCCCTTTTCCCTAATTTCCATCAATAGCCGCTTTAACAAGCGCAGGGACCTTCGTAGGCAAATCGGCAACTTTAGCGCCTGCTGCCGTAAGCGCTTCAACCTTGCTTTCAAATGTGCCCCGGCCTCTTTCAATAATTGCTCCCGCATGTCCCATCCTTTTGCCGGGAGGGGCGCTTTTACCAGCAAGGTAAGCTATAACAGGCTTGGTCATTGAAGAATCAATAAATGCGGCTGCTTCTTCCTCAGCACTGCCCCCGATTTCACCGACGAGAACGACCGCTTTCGTTTCAGGATCATTTTCAAATTCTTTGAGTACATCTATAAAATGCAGGCCAACCACCCGGTCACCGCCAAGACCAACAACCGTGGTGGTGCCCACATCATTGTCGGTAAGGTGGCCGACTATTTCATAACAAAGGGTCCCACTTCTCGACACAACACCAATTGGGCCGGGAACAAAATACTGGTTTGGCATAATCCCAATTTTTGAGGCCCCTGAAGAAACCAGGCCAAAAGTATTGGGGCCGACTACAACGGCATTATTCTGCCTGGCCTGGGCCATAATATCCATGGCATCCTGCAGTGGAATATGCTCCGGAATTAAAACCAGGATCTTAATCCCGGCAGCCAGGGCTTCAAGCGCGGCATCTTTGGCGAAAGGCGCGGGAACAAAAAGAATACTGGCATCTGCAGCTTCTTTCTCAGCTGCTTCAAAAACAGTATTGTAAACTGGAACCCCTTCCACAGATTGACCGCCCTTTCCCGGCGACACTCCACCTATAACCCTGGTTCCGTATGCCAGCATTTGGCCGGTGTGAAAAGAACCCTGGTTGCCCGTAATACCCTGGACCAGGACACGGGTTTTATCATTAATATAAATTGCCATTCGTTATGCTCCTTTCATCAGCGCAGCTAAGTTTTGACACGTAAAATAATCAATTAAGATGCATTTAGCAGATCAACTGCATGGCTTACGGCTTCATCCATCGAGGTAAATGATTTTATGCCCGCTTTTTCAAGAATAGCCCTGCCTTCAGTTTCATTTGTGCCAACCAGGCGGAAAGAAACAGGCAGCTCAATACCTTTTGTTTCTCTGACCCTGGAAAAAGCTTCGGCTACGACATCGCAGCGGGTGATCCCTCCGAAAATATTTATTAACAGCACTTTTGGATTGGTCCCCAGTAAAAGCTCAAGGGCCTGGGAAGTTTTTTCAACATTGGCTCCGCCTCCAAAATCAAGGAAATTAGCAGGAGACCCACCATAGTGCTGAACCATATCTAAAGTAGCCATGGTAATACCCGCTCCATTAGCCATAACAGCAATATCACCTTCAAGCTCCACATAAGCAAGGTCCAGCTCTTCCGCTTTCAGCTCAAGAGCAGTTTTTTCCTTGATCCGCGGAAGCTGCGGGTGACGGAAAAGGGCATCATCATCTATAGTTACTTTGGCATCTGCAGCAACCAGGCCATTGGGTGTTAAAGCCAGGGGGTTGATTTCGGCCAGTTCTGCATCCATTTCCCTGAAAAATTTGTATACTTTTGGCATAAGCTTGAGGAATTCTTTCTGAAGACTGCCCTCAACGCCCAGCTTACGGCATATTTCCCTGACCATAAAACTCTGCAGGCCAACTGTAACATCAACAGGCCACCTGATCATACGCTCTTCAGGTACATCTTCCACATCCATTCCGCCATCCAGCGAAACAAGCACTACGGGGCGCTGGGCAGCGCCATCAACTGTTAAAGCCAGGTATATTTCCTTTTCTATCTGCACCTTTTCCTCAACTAACAATTTATCGGCAGTAAAACCTCCGAGTTCCATGCTGAAAATTCGCTCAGCCTCTTTTTTTGCTTCTTCAGGACTCGAAGCAAAAGAAATACCGCCTGCTTTACCCCTTTTCCCGGTAAGCACCTGCGATTTAATAACCACTTCGTTCAATTCAGCTGCAGCTTTAGCAGCTTGATCGGCATTCTCTACTACTCTACCCACCGGGACCGGAATGCCGTAACGCTCAAAAAGCTCTTTGCCCAAGTATTCATAAAGCTTCAATTTTAATCCTCCATTCAGTTTTGTAATGATTCAGTCGCTGTATTTTCTTAATTTGTTATATAAAGTCGCCAGTGAAATATTAAGAGCCTGCGCAGCCTTCTTCTTGCCTTCCAGGGTTTCACCGTACCTGGTCATCGCCACCTTAAGCATCATTTCCTCCATTTTATCAAGAGGAATTATTTCATCGAAGTCAGGTGCATCCTGGATAGCAGCGCGACCAATATAAGGTGACAAGTGATGATATTCTATCACAGTACCATTGGCCACCACCATGGCCCTTTCGATAACACTTTTCAGCTCACTGATATTGCCGGGCCAATCATATTCGGACAATTCCTGCAGGGCGCGGGGCGATATTTCTTTCACTTTTTTACCCAGCTTACGGTTAAGACGATCCATCAGCGCTTCAGCCAGCAGGGGAATATCCTCAGGGCGTTTTCGTAGCGGCGGCATGGTGACAGTAACCTGGCTTAGTTTGCGGTATAGTTCTTCTGAAAAATAACCCTGCAATGAAGCGTTTATAAGGTTATCGCTGGCTGAGGCTACAATCCTAACATCGATTGGAAGCGGTTGGCTGCCCCCGATACGGGAAAACTTTTTCTCTTCTAAAACATTTAGAATTTTTTTCTGAAGATAAGGGTTAAGTGAATTTATCTCCTTAATGAAAAGGGTGCTTCCTTCAGCCAGTTCAATTTTACCAATACGTGTCCGTACTATACCGGGCATGGCACCTTTTTCGCAGCCGAAAATTTCTATTTCCTGAAGAGAATCGGGAACAGCTGAACAATCAATAGCAATAATCGGCTTTTTTCTGCGGCTGCTGTTGTTGTGTATCGCCTGGGCAAAAAGACTCTTGCCCGTACCGCTTTCACCGCTGATTAAAACCGCCGCTTCGCTGCGCGCCGCCTTACGGGCACGATCAATTGTGGCAGACAAGATGTTACTCTTGCCGTTAAGTGATTCAAAGCTAAGGCGGCTGCCCGAAATCTGATCAATCTGGGCATAAAGATTATCAATCAGGGCGTTACTGTGCTGAAGTTCATCCATCAAGCGCAAAATATCGCCGACCGGTTGAAAAACAACTACAGCACCCATCAACTCATCATCAACAATAATAGGCGAAGCGTTAGATATAACATCGGCATCGGAACCGCCCACAAAAGTACGGTAGCCGGTAACCGGTTTTTGTTGAATTAGTGACTGGGCAAGGGCTCCATGGGGCGATACATCGAAAATGTTCTGGTTAACCCTTTTGCTTTCGGGAATTCCTGTTACGCGAGTAAAAGCCGGATTAACATACTTAACAATACCATGTTCGTCAACTACCTCTATTGCGTCCTGGACAGAGTTAAGTATGGCCAGCAGCTCACCTTTTAAAAGGCGTGTTTCCAAAAGCTGTTCTCTCGTATCTAATACTGCACTTAAAATTGAAGGAGGAGTTAATTCTTCAACTTTTATATCATCCTTAATATTCTTCTTTAAATACTCCTGCACGGCAGGCTCTTCTGTACAATCAATAAGAGTTTCCAGTTCAGGCAGCGCCATGATTTTATCAAGGTCTGCAGTAATATAAAAATTTTTCCGCTCATTTTCGGTCAGCCAATCTATTTCTCCATCCGGGCAGGCCAGACCAACCAGATCTATTTCACCACATTGTTTCAACATACGAAACAAGTCTATGCCCCGTTTTCCTTTCACAATCAGAGCTGTTTTAATCAAGAGGTTAGTCAAACCTCCTTTCCTTACCTTAGAATATTCGTAAATCTTAGAAGAAATCCTGCCTTTGAAGCACTGATTTAAATTTTAATTTTAAGAAACGTTAATAAGCGCATTGAATTAATTCTGGGAAGCTATTATAATAAGAGCGGAAAAAGTACATGCGGGCGTGGCGGAACTGGCAGACGCGCTGGACTTAGGATCCAGTGGGGTTACCCGTGGAGGTTCGACTCCTCTCGCCCGCACCAGCCTTATTTTAAAGGATTATTTGAACTTTACTTTAGGAACAACTTAGGATTATTAAGCCATTAAACAACTATGTGAAAAGCTGCAAAGCGAGGCTTTAAGCAAAGCCCACTTAAAATTAAGCGATTATCCTTTAGTTTGAACTACTAGACAGGTAGAAATGATAAACATCTGATGCAGCAGCACACAACTTATGGATTGAAATTTTTAGCTTCATTTAAAACTGATCTTTGAATCCTTCCCGAATAATATTATAATTGCCGGTGGCAATATTCAGGTCATAAATATTGAAATTGTTACGTATATCGAAACCCTCGGAATGAACAGCCAGGTTTATTGAAGCAGAACCCTGCTCTCCGCTAACAATGCGGTGAAATACTAAAGGGGGCCATCCAAGTACCGCTCCACCATTAAATATAAGCTTATCGTTATGGTAGATATTGTTAGGCGTTACTATGAAAGTTTCAATTTTTCCATGGTTTCTGCTAAAAAGCTCAACGGTTCGCTGACCAGAAAGCACAATCAGGTTATCAGTCTGGTGAGTATGCATATACCAGGGGCGTTCAACTTCACCTATTGGACCAGGCGAAACTGCGCTCTTCTCGTGCAATACCCTGTCGATTGCATCGATGTGGGGAGTTGTTTCCAGGGGGTAAAGATCGAATACTACCCCGGGTGTCTTTCTAAACAGCTTAAGTCTGAACAGGTGGTACAATCCTTCCTTTTCACTTATTACCGCAGACATAAAAATACCTCCCATTATGAACAAGCATTATACAAATATGATTGCACATATTCCAATAGACTTCGAGCCCTGTATTTTTGCATCAGCTAGCCACCAGGCAAATTCAAGTTTAAAGGCAAAGGAAGACTAAGGGAAGTTTTCTCTTGTCCTTCCTTTGGAGATCAGCGCTGCCATTATTATTGACCATCAATTTCAGGGAGTTGCAGAAAAGCTTCTACCAGGTGTGGATCAAACTGCTGGCCGGAACAATTATACAGTTCTATTTTTGCATCAGTTACGCTCATAGCTGATTTGTAGGGTCGATCATTTGTCATTGCGTCAAAAGCATCTACAATAGCAAGGATACGGCAAGTTAACGGAATTTCCTCGCCTTTTAACCCCAAGGGGTAACCGGTTCCGTCCCAGCGTTCATGGTGCTTTAATACTTTATCTGCTATTCCTGCCAGGTCAGGAGAAGATAAAGCTATACGATATCCTTTTTCCGGATGCAATTTCATGGTTTCCCATTGACTTTCGTCCAGTATGCCAGGTTTAAACAAGATGTTATCCGGTATGCCTACCTTACCCAGGTCATGCACCCTGGCCAGCAAAGCCAATTCGGCAAGCTGTTGCGAAGAAAGGTTCTTCTTTTTTCCCAGCGCCATGCACAACTTCTCAAGGCGCATGGCGTGACCTTCCGTAATGTAATCTCTTTCGGCAAGAGCTGTCATCAGGCTCTCAACAACTCTATTACGTGTGCTGTAGCTGCTGTAGAGCTTGTCACGGTACATCAAGTCATCGGCCTGCCTAAAAAGATCTCTAATTAATATATCACCTTTTTCATCAGTCGCGATTCCCATTGAAAGGCTTAAGGGAAGGTCGGTATACTCGTCGTTATAAAGTGAAATATTTTCGCGAATTC
>PWSG01000307.1 GCA_003564055.1 Syntrophomonadaceae bacterium | reverse complement strand
GCAATAGCAATAGCTAGAGGGTTTGTTGCTCCAAGTGGTATAAGTTTAATCATGATACCTGGATTTCAAGATATCGAGATTGATGGTGAGGAAAGAACTGCTATGAAGTTGATAGTTGAGCCTAGGTAGCAATTAACTTTTTCTATGTTAATGGTAATGTCATACTTTAAATATCTACTGCTAATATTATTTTACTTAATAGAGGGGTAGTTATACGGTGCAAAAAAAATATATTGCTCACGTAAAAAAACAAAAAGACGGAAGCTGGGAAATGCCCCATCTATTGAAAGAACATCTAAGCAATACCGGCAAAAGGGCAAAACTACTTGCTGATAAATTTAAATCTGGTTCCTGGGGGGAAGCTGCCGGGTACGCTCATGATGTCGGCAAGGGCCGCTTAGAATGGCAAAAATACTTAAAATCGAAAAGCGGTTTTTCATATGACGAAGAAGCACATTTAGAAAATCAGTCGGGAAGATTACACCATGCGATTCACGGAGCTAAGCTGGTAGAAAAAGAATATGGCAAAAGTTTTGGAAGGTTGCTTTCATACATTATCGCGGGCCACCACAGCGGCTTGGCAGACTGGTCTTCAGCACAGGGAGCGGGCAATTCTTCACTGAATAGCCGGTTAAATAGTCAACTTTGCATAGATGATATAGATAAAGATATTGTAGAAAATATTAAAGAAATAAAACCGTCTAACCCGCCATGGCAGTTTGCCGCAGGTCTTGACCTGTCACTATGGATAAGAATGATTTACTCAACCGTGGTCGATGCAGATTTTCTTGACACTGAAGAATATATGGACATAGAACAAGCCTCTGCCAGGGGCGGCTATGCCTCACTGCCTAAACTGCAGGTGAACTTTAATAACTATATAGGCAAGCTTGAATCCAACGCCGCAGATTCCCCTACCAACAGAATAAGAAGACAGGTTCGTGAAAAATGCATTGAAAAAGGAAAGGCTGAGCAAGGGATCTATTCCCTGGCCGTACCGACCGGCGGGGGTAAAACATTGTCGAGCCTGGCTTTTGCGCTTGAGCACGGCATGAAGCATAACCTTGATCGCATAATATACGTGATCCCTTACACGAGCATTATAGAACAAAATGCAAATGTTTTACGTTCTGCGCTTGGTGATGAACAAGTTATCGAGCATCACTCTAACATTGGTGTCGACGAAGAAACAAAAAAATCCCGCCTGGCTGCAGAAAACTGGGACGCCCCTATAATTGTTACAACTTCTGTCCAGTTTTATGAATCACTTTTTGCTGCAAAATCAAGCCGCTGCCGCAAGCTGCACAACATTGCCAGATCGGTTGTTATCCTTGATGAAGCACAGTTAGTGCCTGTGGAATACCTGCTGCCTATTCTTGAAACAATGCAGCTGCTTGTCGACCGCTATGGTGTAAGTTTTGTCATTTCAACAGCCACACAGCCGACGCTTCAAAAACGTAAGATAAATGAAGAAACGTTTAACGGTTTAAATAGGGTTGAAGATATCATGGGCGAGGGGTTGGACGATTTATACCGCAACTTAAAGCGTGTCAGGGTTAGCCTCCCGTCTGATCTGCATACCTCTGAAAGTTGGGATGATATTGCCAGCTCTTTAATTGAACACGACCAGGTGTTATGCGTTGTATCGGACCGCAAAAGCTGCCGCGATCTGCATGCCCTGTTGCCCGAAGACACGTATCATTTATCTGCCCTTATGTGTGGACAACACCGCAGCGATGTAATCAAAAAAATTAAAAATGAACTGGCACTGAACAATACGGTAAGGGTTATCAGCACCCAGTTAGTTGAAGCAGGCGTTGACATAGATTTCCCGGTTGTATACAGGGCCCTTGCGGGGCTTGACTCAATTGCCCAGGCAGCTGGACGCTGCAACAGGGAAGGGCGCCTGCCCTTTGGTGAATTAAAAGTATTCGTAGCACCCCACAAACCACCTGTGGGATTTTTACGCAAAACTACAGGTGTAACGATGGCGCTTTTGTCCGAAAAGCCTGCCGACCCCCTGGCAAGGGAGCTGTTTGAAAAATATTTTTCCGAACTCTATATGAAAGCTGTTTCCTTAGATTCAAAGGATATTACCTCCCTTCTGACACCTGACTGGGTGGAATGCGGTGTAAATTTCCGCACGGCAGCGGAACGCTTTAAGCTTATCGATGACAGTAATCAAAAAACCGTGATTGTCCGTTATGGGGATAATGAGGTTTTGATTAACACGCTGATCACCAGGGGGCCTGAAAGATGGCTGATGCGCAAGCTGCAGCGCTACACTGTAAACGTTTACCTGCACGAGTTCAATCAATTGTTGCTGGAAGGGGCAGTTGAAGAGGTAAGCCCGCATGTTTTTGTTTTAAAAAGCAAAGAAAACTACTCTTCTATAACAGGACTGATCATCGGGCAAAACGAGTTAGAACCGGAGGATTATATTATTTAAGAAAGGAGCTGGTTAAGTGCATAGCTGGTGCTTGGAAGTTTGGGGGGATTATGCGTGCTTTACACGTCCGGAAATGAAAGTAGAAAGGGTGAGCTATGATGTGATTACCCCATCATCGGCAAGGGCAATTTTTGAAGCTGTTCTGTGGAAGCCAGCAATCAGGTGGAATATAACCGCAATCGAGATATTGAACCCTGTTAAGTGGGTATCGGTCAGGAGAAATGAAGTGGGCAAAGAAGCCGTTATTCCCACATCAAAACAGCTTGCCGGTGAAAAAGGTCCGCCTATGGGGCTGTTTGTGGAAGTAGAGAGGCAGCAAAAAGCGGGACTGTTTTTAAAAGATGTTAAGTATCGCCTGCATGGTTACTTTGACTTTATTCCACCTGAGGAAAGAAGCGGCAGTTCTTCAAACACAGGTGAAGCCGGGGCTGCGGAAAAGGTACCGTTAAACAACAGTGCGGATGATGAAACGCCTGCAAAATACGCCTCGATGTTTGAACGGCGAGCCCTTAAAGGCCAGTGTTTTCACCGCCCCTATTTAGGCTGCCGTGAATTCGCCTGCAGCTTCAAACTGGTAGATCCAGCGTCGGAACCTGCCAATACCATTGATGAAACAAGAGACCTGGGATTTATGCTCTACGATATGGACTTCGGGCAAGATATTGATAATCCCCGCCCGCTTTTCTTTCGGGCTCTAATGGAAAACGGGGTTATCAACACTGACCGCAGACGAATTGAGGTGAGGGGATGATCCTGCATGCTTTGAAGGAGTACTACGATCGCCGCGCCGCCGACCCTGACAGTGGCATAGCGCCGGAAGGGTTTGAAATTAAAGAGCTGCAATTCCTAATTGTCATCGATAGAAATGGCCGATTTATTAACATCGAAGACACGCGGGAGAAAGTAGGCAATAAGCTTATAGCGAAAAAATACTTGCTGCCCAGGTCCGAAAAAAGGTCCGGCAGCAAAAGCTATGCAACCACATTTCTGTTGTGGGACCATATCGGCTACCTGCTGGGGCTGCCTGAAACTGATGCCAAATCCGAAAAACAGCACCATACATGGTTAAACTCTCTAAAAACCCTGCCTCCCGAACTGTTAAGCGATGAGGGCGTAAGCGCTGTTGTAAAGTTTTATGAGACGGGCGAAATAAAAAAAGTTCTCGAATCGCCACAGGTTGAAGATTGCCTTAAAGCACCGCAGTGCAATATGGCGTTCAGCCTTGTATCCGATGTTCCCGTACCCTGCCGCAAGGCAGTCCAAGAGTATGTCAAAACCAGTTTAAACAAAAGCGATAGCCCGGGCGATCAGGAAGCCGGCAAAACGGGCATTTGCCTCATTACCGGTGAAGAAGGGGTTATTGCCAGGACACATGGGCGGACACCAATTAATAAAGATACAAAAAGTCTTGTCGGAATCCAGAAGAAAAGCGGTTATGATTCTTATGGTAAAGAGCAGGGTTATAATGCACCTATCATAAAATCTTCGGAGTTTGCTTATGTCACTGCCCTAAACGCGCTGCTTAAATCAAGCAACCAGCGTCTTAACATAGGCAACACAACCATGGTTTTTTGGTCAGAAGACCAATCTTCTTTCGAATCGGATTTTTCTTCATTTTTTAAAGAGCCCCCTAAAGACGATCCGGCGGTTAGTGTGGACAAAATAAAATCGCTTTTCGAATCGGTAAAGAGCGGAGCCTACCTGGACGATACTGGAGACACCATGTTCTATATACTTGGGCTGTCTCCAAATTCCGCCAGGATTTCCGTGCGGTTCTGGCATACAGATACCATTGCCAGGTACGCAGAACGGATCATGCGGCATTTTGAAGATTTTTCTATAATTAAACCACCGGGCGAACCAGAATATTATTCGGTTTGGAGAACGCTTGTCAACATAGCCACACAGGATAAAAGCGAGAATATCCTGCCAAACCTGACCGGCGATTTTATGCGCTCCATCCTCGAAGGAACGCCATATCCCGCAACCCTGCTGCAGGCAGCGCTGCGGCGGATACGCAGCGATACAAAATACAGGGTTAAACCGGTTCGCGCAGCGCTCCTTAAAGCATATTTGAACCGTTACTATCGATTTTACCCCAGCCCAAAACACAAGGAGGTGACTTACAGTTTGGATAATACACAACCATCGGTAGGCTACCAGTTAGGAAGGTTATTCGCTACCCTAGAAAAGATTCAGGAAGAAGCGAATCCGGGCATCAATGCAACCATTCGTGAACGTTACTACGGCGCAGCCTGCGCCGCACCGGTCACCGCATTTACAAATCTCATGCGCTTAAAGAATCATCATCTTGCTAAACTTGACAACAGGGGCAGGGTAGTTAGCTTTGAGCGATTGCTGGGTGAAATAATGGGCAATTTAAACGATTTTCCCGCGCATCTTGACATTCACGAGCAGGGCCGTTTTGCAATCGGTTATTACCACCAAAGGCAGGCTTTCTTCACCAAAAAAGCGGTTGAAGAAAAGATAGAAGAAGTTATCGCTACAGAATAGAGCTCCGCCTGAATAAAACATATGAAAAGAAAGGGTGTAATTTTAATATGGATAAAGGGACAGCAGTTAACAAAAGATATGATTTTGTTATCCTCTTTGATGTAAAAGACGGCAATCCTAATGGTGACCCCGACGCCGGCAACCTGCCCCGTGTTGATGCAGAAACTGGCCACGGCCTCGTTACTGATGTATGCCTGAAGCGGAAGGTGCGCAATTATGTTGGGCTTAAACATAACAACCAGGCTCCTTACAGTATATTTATCAAGGAAAAATCGGTTCTGAACAGCGCTATAGAACAGGCCTACTTAAGCCTGGGCGTTGACCTGCAGGAGGACCCTGCAGATCCGAAAGATGGCCAGAAAAGGAACAAGCCCGGTCACGGGCAGGGTGCAGAAATAGAAAAGGCCAGAGCTTTTATGTGCAAAAACTTTTATGACATCAGGACATTTGGGGCAGTCCTAACAACAGGCGCCAATGCAGGCCAGGTTCGCGGCCCGGCTCAACTTACTTTTGCCCGCTCTGTAGATCCAATCGTATCACTTGAACACAGTATCACCCGCATGGCAGTTACTACCGAAGCGGATGCCGAAAAACAGGGAGGCGACAATCGAACCATGGGGCGCAAGTTTACCGTTCCCTACGGTCTGTATCGCACACACGGCTTTATATCGGCCCCGTTTGCAGCGCAAACAGGTTTTTCCGGAGACGACTTAAACCTGTTGTGGGAGGCACTTGAAATAATGTTCGAGCATGATCGTTCCGCTGCCCGGGGGTTGATGGGCACAAGAAAGCTTGTTATATTTGAACACAATTCCAGCATGGGTGATGCACCGGTTCAGGATCTTTTTGATGCAATTTCTGTTAAAAGAAAAGATCCGGGCAAGCCTGCCAGGGAATACAGCGACTATGAAGTAACCATTAACAAAGACGTCATACCCGAAAGCATTAACCTGCTGGAAAGAGTTTGATTGATAAAATGTATGCTGAAGAAGATCTGCTGCCCTTATCTGGTATCCAGCATTTCGCCTATTGTCCGAGACAGTGGGGCTTAATTCATGTCGAAAACCAGTGGGTAGAAAACCTGGGAACTGCCCTGGGGCGCCTGATCCATCAGCGGGTAGATAATCATTACTTTTCCGAGACACGGGGTGAAGTTTCCATCGAGAGATCCATTCCGCTTGTCTCAAAACAATTAGGCCTTTACGGAATGGCCGATCTTTTGGAAATCAGGCGTGAACAACAAGGGCAAATTGTGAACTTAACCCTAGTTGAATATAAAAAAGGCAAACCCAAAAAAGACGATTGCGATGAAGTGCAGCTATGCGCACAGGGGATCTGTCTTGAAGAAATGCTGGGCATAACGCTGTGTGGGGGTTACATGTATTATGACACTATCAAACACAGGCAATGGGTTCCTTTCACGTATGTTTTAAGATGCCGGGTTAGTGAATTGGCGTATCTCATGCATGAATATTACGCTGATGGGAAGACACCGATTGCTACGAAGAGCAGAAAGTGCAAGGGTTGCTCAATGGAAAGTGTCTGCATACCAGGTTTGGATAAGCTTAAAGGCAAGACCGAGAAATATCTGAGCAACTATCTCCTGGAAGTGGAAAAAGATCTATAGACGGGGGGCGACTATTGTTGCGTAAAATGCTAAATGGGCTGTATGTAACAAATCCCGATGTTTACCTGGCTAAAGACGGGGAAAATGTTGTTGCCAGGCTTGAAGATAAAATTGTCTTCAGAACACCCATACATTACCTTGAAGGAATTGTTACATTTGGCCATTTAGGTGCAAGCCCTGCCCTATTAGGAATGTGTGTTGAGAAAGGTATAACCGTTTCAATGCTCAGTCCCCATGGGAAATACCTGGCATCGGTTAATGGGGCCCCCCGCGGCAATGTTTTATTAAGAAGAAAGCAATATCGCATGGCCGATTGCCCAAACGAAACATCCCGGATGGCAGGTTTTTTTGTGGTAGGCAAAATAGCCGGATGCAGAACGGTGCTGCGTCGTTTTATCAGCGATCACTGTGAAGTTTTAGACACGGGAGATGTTGATGCAGTCTGCAAAGTGCTTTCCCGCAATATGATCAGAGTCAGGGAAAGCAAAAATACCGAAGAAATACGTGGCATCGAAGGCGAATCAGCACGTGCCTATTTTTCTGTATTGAACAAGCTTATTATAAAGCAGAAAGAACATTTTACAATGCAAGGAAGAAACAGGCGCCCCCCGCTTGACAATGTTAATGCCTTGCTTTCATTTTTATATACACTGCTTCTACACGAGACCAAATCAGCACTGCTGACGGTCGGTCTAGATCCTTACGTCGGCTTTCTGCACCGCGATAAACCTGGTAGAATGGGGCTTGCCCTGGACCTAATGGAAGAATTTCGCCCTTATCTTGCCGACCGTTTAATGCTGAACCTTATAAATAGAAAACAGCTTACAGTAAACGATTTTTTAAATAAAGAATCGGGTGCTGTTATATTGAAAGATGCGGGAAGGAAAGCATTGCTCGAAGCATGGCAAAAACGTAAAACAGAAGAGACTATTCATCCTTTTCTGGAAACCAAGCTTAACCTGGGTTTGCTGCCTTATGCGCAGGCAATGTTATTGGCAAGGCACTTAAGAGGCGACATAAACACTTATCCGCCATACATTTGGAAGTAATATGCTGTTCTTTGAAAAATGAATAGGTGGTGAACTTAAATAATGATGGTGTTAATCACTTACGACGTAAGCACCACAACCCCTGAAGGCAGAAAACGGTTAAGGTTGATCTCAAAACAATGCGTCAACCATGGACAGCGGGTGCAAAACTCGGTGTTCGAATGCCTGCTCGACCCGGCGCAGTTCGCTGCACTAAGAAATAAATTAGAAAAAACCATGGACAAAGATGAAGACAGTCTACGTTACTACTTTTTGGGCAGTAACTGGAAGAAAAGGGTTGAACATGTGGGCGCTAAAGCAACTTATGACCCTGAATGTTCGATGATAATCTGAAGTGCGAACCTGAAGCTAACAGAAAAAGGTGTGGTGTTCGCACCTCAATGGTTGAAGCAAAAACAAAGATTTTGGGTGTCTTTTAATGTAATATAAACATTGATTTTGCATGGTTCGCATTTTATACAAATTACATGCAGTAGTTTAAGGGAATTCTAA
This sequence comes from Syntrophomonadaceae bacterium, assembly GCA_003564055.1. GTDB lineage: Bacteria > Bacillota > Dethiobacteria > DTU022 > DTU022 > T3SED10-7. Next base: position 159 of record PWSG01000307.1, on the reverse strand, counting down.
AGGTAGGGGTCGCCCCCCGTGCGGGGGCGTGGATTGAAACCCTCTATAATGCCGATGTTCATTTCGCTAAACCTAGTCGCCCCCCGTGCGGGGGCGTGGATTGAAACACAGAGGAAGACGGCAAGTGGGTTGATGAACAGCGTCGCCCCCCGTGCGGGG
>PWSG01000025.1 GCA_003564055.1 Syntrophomonadaceae bacterium | reverse complement strand
TTATGAGTTTCCAGCGAATAATTGTTGTAATCGCTATCGTGATTATGAGCTTCTAAAGCATATTCCTGCCATACCGCCGCGCCCGTAGCCCGTGCTCAACGCCTTACGGCATCAGAGGTAACAGCACAGCTTTGCCTACAGACCCTGCTAATACTGCAACTCTATGTCTGCTTTTCAAGCACCTTTTCAACTTGACTGATAATCCAAGATTTTTGCGCTCTTTAAAAGATGGGTGCACGTAAGTTGCTTTATATAACAGGACTAAATGAATAATCAAGCACCTGATGTGATGCCGAATACTGAAATCTGCTGTATTTGTTGGGTTTACAAATTTGTTATTCACTTCATCCCACCTCACTCGGAGATACATGATTTTATAGTTATACAATAATATATGTTGTGTATTCGGTCCAATCGCTTACATCACCGGTTGTTTTTACATTAGCAGTGCACCTGCTGCATAACCCAATTACAAGGAGGTCGTCTTCTTCATGCATCATATTGTTTAACTCCCAACACAGCCTTTCTACCTGGCGCTTACTTAACTGGCACCGGAATAAGCTATATTGAACTCTGACACCGTAGCCCTGCAGGTGTTTTGCTGTACGGCGGAGCCTAACCGGATCCCTTACATCATAAGCAACGAGATACCATTGCTTGTTTTTTGCCATTACCTTAGCCTCATTTGAGCAAACAATCCGGGTGAGCCCGTCCATTCTTTTTCCAGGAGCCTGACTTCGAGTTCGATCAGGCGAGAATAAGTAAGTGAATAACCTACAACAGGGTGCTTCCAGCTCTGGTTCATGCGTTCTTCAAAAAGCTTGACCGCTTTTTTTCGACCTGCATGAGATAGCCAGACCCGGCCAGGCGCTATATTGAAATCCTCATCGAGGTGCCAGTGCTTCCTGTTTACAGAACCGACAACAACTATATCCCAAAGTTGAACACGGAAGAGCTCCATCAGGTCCAATACCAGAGGTTGAGCGGTTGAGCGTGGTGTGTGGAAAAAACCAAATGCCGGCTCCAGGCCAACTATCAGCACGGATTGTAGAATCCTTTTGTAAAGCATTGAATAACCAAAGCTCAAAAGAGCATTTGCACGATCACGGGGCGGTCTTCGGCTCCTTCTGATATAATGCATTTCCGCAGGAACTTCTTCACCAAACAAGGTAGAGTAAACCTCGAAATAAGCTTTGCCAGCAAGTCCTTCATAACCCAGTAATTCCTCGGTGTTTTTTGCCTTTTCAGCGGCCTTCAGACATCTACGCATAGTCTTAATCGCTTCAGCATTTCCGTTGATAGTCCTGTCTTTTCCGCGTGTTGCCCGAAGGCTATAGCGCAGGGCGGTTTCTATTTTTGCCTTCACCAAGATACCGGCCAGCTTCAGACTGAGAGCTTCATCTGTTAGCGCGTTATACTGCCTGATACGCCGCTGAACAGGGTTCGGCCCTGGAACAATTCCCGCTGCATATACCTGCCCAGCAGAAATCCAGTGTATTGACACTTCATTCCTGACACAAAAATGCAGTGCCTGCGTGGTTATTTGCGGGTAACCATGTAAGACCACTGCCTCAAGGTCTTTAATGGGAAAATTTTGCACATCCCCTGCAGGGCTTTCCATGACCAGCGTGTCTCCTTTACGTTTTATCCTGCACCCGTGCTCCATTACATGGATGGTTTTCAATTCACGGTCAGCCGGGAACAGTCGTATCGGTTCCCAGCTGTCACTTTCTAAACATCTTTCTTCCTCCGGTAGGCATACAGGGGCAAGTGAACAGCGGATGCAGAGCCGGTCGTTTGACGCAATACCCGGTCTTTCGAGCGCAGATCTAAGTTGAACGGCACGTCTGACAGCTTCTTGAACGGCGCTGCGCATTCGATCATCTAAAGCTACCCGGATAGTTACATTGTCAGCAGCATAACGGATGCGCCCTTCAAAGACTTTGCAGCCGAGTTCTTCTTCAATAAGCATTCCGTAAGCGCTAACCTGCAGGGCATCAGCAAACCATGCTGCAGCTTTTTTATTATCCCGCCTTGCCCTCCCCCTTTTAAGCTCATAAGGGACAGGTGCTCCATCACGATAATATATATAGTCAGTTTTGCCGGTTAGTCCAAGATTTTCGCTGCTCAACTCACGACTAATCAGTTTTTCACCACTATCATCACTATTGAAACTGTCATGCAGCGCACGTCCTGAATAGACCTGATCATCTGCAAGCATTACACCTTCTACCTCTTCAAAGTAGTATAGCCTTTCACAGTATGCAAGCGAATGCAGGGCCATAACCCTGACCGGTTCTTCAATTATAGTCTTTTCCATTTAATAACCTACTTCTACCCAGGCTTCTTCAGGAATATTACCCTCTAAATGCTTTGGCATGAAAAGTTCCGTTTCGGTTTTTGACATGTCCTCCCGGTTAATTTTAATCGAAAGCCTGGTAATATCTCCTGCATGCATCCCTTTTTCTTTTTCTATTACCCTGACAAACCAGTAGGCTTTATCTGGCAGCTCGGTAATTTCAAAGCGGTCCAGCAGAAAACTGTTATCACCAAGAAAAGGCAAACCGTAGCCTCTCTTAGTTTTACCTTCCAAGCCCATCTTCAGCTGCTCTTCAAAATCCGGGTTTTCATCAATGCAGATGTAGCCCTTGATCCCAGAAAGGATTGCCCTTCTAGCGGGGGCTATATTATACTTGCTACCCTTGGTCCCCGCTTTTTTTTCTTTCCCGCTGCTTCCAACAGGATAGTTGTGCAGCTGCTGAAATAGGGAATGTTTTATTGGCAGTTCCCGAGCACCGAGAGCCATCTTAAAACATGGCAGGTTTTCTTTAATAGCGGTCATTGGCAGCTCAGATTTATAGCTGCGCATTTCGATGCCGGCTGCGTTGAGCAGGAGTCCGTACGCTGCCGAAGGGGTTATGAAGTCTGCAGTCTGCCGAAAACTGCCAGCAGAAAAATGCCTGAAAGCAGCAAATGCCGACTGCACATAAATACATAGCATAGTTTCACCTTCTTTCGGCAGGAGTTAAAGTGCAGCATCTGCAACTATTTGCAGCAGCCTCTGAGGGCTGCGCTCCAGTTTTACATCCTTATCCTCAAGTAACTTTAACTGCTCTTCATCCATATTTTTAACAATTACCCCGCCCATATAGAATTCACTGCCCGGGTAGTCATCATGTTCAATTCCGCTTATTATTTCTGGCAGTTCGTGGCTGCCTTCTTCATTTTGCCTGAACCCGTACATCTCATAGCCTGCAGCAAGCTGGTTGGTTAACCTCAGGACAATGCTGGCCGGTGCCATTTCAAAATAGCTGCGGGCATGATTTCCCGCTGCAGAGTTAAGCTGGCCGATAGCGCTTAGTAAGGATTTGGTCCAGTCTGTTTTTTCGCGGCACTCTTCAAGGTTCAAGGCAAAGGGATACTGGTATGCTGTATAGGCCGTTTCACGGTGCAGCAACTGCGAATTTTCAGCATTGACGTGTTTTTTAACTGTTTTATCTGTCGCATCCTGGGGTGATTGGGTAAAAACTGTGTCAAAACGGTAAGGCTCCAGGGCAACGGCCATGTTCATGCGCAGGACAGAATCCCGCTTAAAAGAAAAATCTGCGGGATCCCTGCCTGCCTCTTTAAGTTCATTTTCAATGCTTGCCCGATCTTTCCCCGTGGCCGCAACAAGCCAGCCCATGAAAAAATCATCGGCATACTTATCGGGGTCAGGGTAGCTCTTGAATTTAACTGCGAGCTGCTCGGCATCATGAACTCTCTCGCGGTTACAGGGCAGGCCGAGTTCTTGTAGACATTCCCTCAGCGCATTACGCATAGCCTCCGGTGATATAATGGCATATTCAAAACGCCCCTGAGTGATCTTCTGGATTACAGCCCGGTTTTCGGCGCTTTCGCCCCGATAGTTTGCACTTGGTGCTGCATAGGTAAGTACTGTTCCAAACAGGTTCATATGGTTATCCTCCTTTATTTAACTTGTTTTTCCGGTATATGAATGTGCCGATAGGGCAAGCATTGACAGGGTTTTTACTTTTTCCCAGTCATTGATCAGAGCCCTGCTGACAGCAAGGTAGTCATCTTCGGGCAGCCACTGGGGAACCGAGCAGATGGTGCCCGTAAAATACTCCACGAAATTTTGTTCCCTACGTCCACGCATGGCCAGGAATGCTTCGGTGCAGAGCCTTGATTTAGCCTCCACGTAATCGCGGGGATAAACAACCCTGCCCTGCTCATCTTTCTTATGCTTAAAATCATCATAGCGTATGCCTGACTTTGCTTCGCTTTTGTAGTTGACGTATGACCTTATCAGCCGATATACCTGTTGCGCCAATTTGTCATCAGTTTGCTCATTCAAGTTATTACCCCCTTTGGTTTTTAATTCGTCTTCAATTGCCTTAAACTTTTTAAAGACATCACCTCCGAAAGAAAAAATGTATTTTGGCGGGTCATCGGGTTTTTTGATAAAGATATCGCGGGGCCAGGTGTTAAACAACTCATCTGCGCCGGCGTACCATGGCCTACCGACCAGCAGGTTGACGATGCGCATGGACTTATAGAGCGGGTTGCTACGTCTGCTCCGCAGGTCTGCATATTCTTCAAGCACAGCGCGATCGGAGACAATTCTTTCATTACCGAGAACTTTAATATTATTTCCCTGTTTTTGCAGGTGATAAAATTCCACGGATGCGATGCTAAAGGAAAGGTCGCTTTCCCGGACGCGGTGTAGGGACATGTGGTAGAGGTATTCTAACCCACCTTCTTCAGGGACATCAATCAGTGAGGCCTCGGGCCGGTAACCGCTAATATCGCTTTTAAGGGCACCGAGAAACTTGCTGATGTCCTTTAGAAAGTACTGCAGGTCGACTGGTTCGGGTATTACGATCACATAGCCAACGTTTTCGAGTTTGCCGTCTCTTTTAAGCAAACGTGGTACGTAATAGAGTGCCGCTATTGTCCAGAAATGCAGCAGCAGGTTCTGCTCAACTGCGCCCACGAAAGGCACCTTTTCCGCGTTGGTATCCTGAGCTCCTATAAAGAGGGCGCTGGAGATGCTTTCGGTAAGGACCCGGCCATCCAAGCGGGCTTTTTCACTTTTCTTGAGCGAGTCAAATGTTTTGCCTGCGAGGGAAACATGCTTATCATCAAGCCTTTCCTGGTAAGGGGTGCGGGTTTTGGGTATACCCCGCATGGTGCTCCATAGCATATCCCTCCAGAGTTTTATCCACGGCCCTTCACCGTCGTCCGGGTAGTAAACCGTCAGGTACTTACCCCTGGGCTGAAAGAGATCGTAAATATAAGTTTTTTGAGTTTTTATAGCACCATCTTCAGTTTGTACGGTAACCTCTTCTACCCGCTTTTCCTTCTGGCCCGACCACTTGTTTTTCCTGGAAACCTCTAAAAGCAGAGCATCATAAAAATCATCAAACATTGACTGCATGGAATCCCTGGTAAAGGAAACCTTTGCCCCTGAAGAAGTAAGTTCTGCTACTTCAGGCCGCGGTTCGATTTTTCGCTTTACCATGGAATCAATCATCATTATTAACCCGGCCAACCCAGCCTTATGCTGTGCGGTGGGAAGGCTGTGCAAATCATATTCAAGGGTAATTGTCTTTTCGCTGGTCATAATCTCCTCCTTTTTCGCTTTTACTGGAAGCCCCGTTCCCTGCTATAGCGGCTTGATGGGGCAACCAAGGGTCTTGAACCGACCCTCTCGTCAAAAACTGCGCTTTTTTTCGGAACCTGCAGGTATAGGCCATCAGCAGGTTTCCTTTCGGCTTTGAACTCCAGGTAGCGGTCAATATCGCAGTCGAGAATTGCTGAAACGTTAAAGTCGCTGTCCTCGCGTAGCGTCTCCTCCCTGCTGCCGGCCCAGGGTCCGCAGTCAAGGAAAGATGTATATTTTTCTAACTCTGCTTCACCCGTCCCGTGTATTTCCAAAAGTTCCTGCAGGCGGGATTGGCTGACTTCTTCCCCCTGCGCAGCTGAAAGGAATTCGCTACTTCCCTGCAGTTCTTCCATGCTATAAGGCAGGCTTTTTTCCGGTTGGTATACGTAAACAGAGCCGAGCTTAGCACTTTGTGGCCGTGCATGCCTGTTACAGCGACCCATCCTTTGAATTAGGGCGGGAACGGGGGCGGTTTCGGTTATTAATATGTCCGCATCCAGGTCAAGGCTCATTTCACAAACCTGGGTAGTAACGACTATTACAGGTTCCCCTTCAGTTTTAAAGGCATCGATAACTTTTTTGTGCTGGTTTTTCCGGTCTTTAAGTCTGTAGCGGCTGTGGTAGCAAAGCGCCTCAAGCTCAAGCGCGAGTTCTTGGCACCTTGCCACTGTATTGACCACCCAGAGCACTTTCTTGCCTTCCTCCAGACCCTCTCTGGCAATGTTGGTGCATTTTTCCTTGCCCTCTGCGACCTCTACCCTGTAACGGGGCATCCGTGCAATGGCATCAAGATCGGAAAAGTTGTCGCTATCGCGCGGGAATAAGGTCAAGCCGCAGTTTTCGAGGTCCCGGACCCTGTTAGCCGGCAGACTTGCAGTCATACACATGACAGGGAGGTTAAAGTTTTTAAGAAATTTTTTCAGGGCAGAAAATAGGGAACGGTCAAAGCTGTGCACCTCGTCTATCACGAGTACGCTGTCGGATAAAAGTGGTAGCAAGCATATGGAACGGTAGCTGTTTTGCATAAAAGCCAGGAACTGATCCACCGTGGCGCTGAATACTTTTCGCTGCCAGTAGGCAAGGGCGAATAGTTTATCTTCTGTACTGAAGTCTTTGCCGGTACGGGTGTCGGAAGGGTTTTCAAACATGCCTTCAAGTTCGTAAGCGGCCGTGCCATGCAGTAGGGCACCGTCCGATTCGGGGGCCCAGGCCACGTAATCCTTAAATCCTTCTGTTGCCGTAGCCCTGGTGGGATATAAAAAGATCAACCTGCCTGTTGGTCTGGAACCGAGCTGTGATTCTATCCAGCGCCAGGCGGCCAGGGTTTTACCACTTCCGCAGGGTGCTAGCAGTAGTGTTCTTTCAGGAAGGTTAGATACAGCCTCCTGGAAATCATGCCATCCCTGCCACTGGTTGGCCGCATTTAGCTGTTCAATCCGCGGACCGATTATGCTTTCTGTAACATAAGATCCCTGGAGCTGCTGGTTATCGCCAAAAGTCTCCCCTAGCCAATCGTTTTGGATGTTTCTCGAACCGGCGGCAATAGAAGAGCCGGCGCTGTCAGCAGCAACCAAGGCCGCCCGCACCGCCATTAAAAGCCTGGCTTCAGCATTATTCGGGTCAAGGCGCCTGTTCCACAACTGTAAGCTGCACCGGAGGTTTTCACGAAGGACATCCAGCCCTTCGGGGTTACTGTCTCCGAAAGCCCAGTGCTTTTGGAAGTTTACTGCTGGGCCTGTTTGATCTAGCTGCTCCGCAAGCAAGTCAAGTAAGTCATTTACCGCGCGGGGATAGATAGTAAAATTCTTCCTGTCTGCGTTAAGTGGTTTAAAGCAGTTTTCAAGTTCTGCTTTAAAGTGATGGCCAATTACCGCTGATACTAGTACATTGAAATTTAAGTTTTTCAGGGTTTTTAACCAGTTTTGGACAACAGGGGAAGAAAGTAAAAGGCCGCTTAAATGCTCGTGGCGAATCAGTTGGGCATCACGTTTGCCCTGCACAGCTTCCTGGAAACCGCTGTTTGCTTTGCCCAGATCATGAAGAAGGCAGGCTGAGGTGCTGTTAACAATGAAGTCGTCTGCAGCATTGTCTTTTATCCCAAAAAAACGAAGCCACTGTTCTGCCTGACGGGTAGGTTTTTCAGCCGAGCCGAATATTACATTAAATGCATCAAGCACGCTTCTAGAATGGCCATAAAGTGTTCTGGAATGCTGGCCTGAATCGCTAATGCCAGCTGCTTTGCTTTTTGCCCAAAGCTCAATTGCGCTGTTTTTATCTGGCATACTGTTACCTCCGGTCAGGAATAAATATCCCGCATCCAAAATGTCTCCTGCCGCCGATGCCTTTTTCCTGAAGTATGATCGATTCTTCAGCAGTAAGCTCTCCAAAACTAAGGGCAAAACCAACAACTTCTTTACCGCTTATTCTTATTGTTCTACGCAGAAAAGAAGATTTAGTACCTCTACCTTCTGTATTACCTTCAGACCTATTTGTTGGTACCAGAAAAGGTTTGCCTTTTATACCCAAAGCATCAAGCTGGCGACCTGCTGCCTTAAGGAACTCGTTTGGCTCCATGTAACCTTTAATTACAACAAGTCGACTATAAAGACGTGAGGTTGGCTTGAGGTTAAAAGTCTGTGGCGTGCCGACCTGAATTTCATGACCACCAAGAGTTAAGTAGCGGCCAGTCAGTGGCAATAACCACTCAATATTCTCAGAGTTTATCCTGAAGGCAAGCCTGCTCCCGTCATTTAGCCTTAGTAAGCGGTTGTCGATCGGAACACCGCTGATGTTTTGTATGGCAACATCGCCTTTGTTGTGAATTTCGCCCATAGTTT
>PWSG01000092.1 GCA_003564055.1 Syntrophomonadaceae bacterium | reverse complement strand
CTCTAAAAACGGGGGCAGGCGTTTTGAAGAGCAGGAATGACTAAAGAGCCACAAAACAGGAGCAGAAGGGAGTAAATAAAGTGGATATACCGAAGGATTCATCCGGCAGCAACCTTGTAGTAATCACAGTGATCGGACCTGATAGGGTCGGCATTATAGCCGGGGTCACGACAATACTTGCCGACAAGGGGGTTAATATCCTCGATATTAACCAGACTGTGATGCAGGGATATTTTGTCATGGTGCTTATGGCTGACATGGAGAAAGCCAGTGTTGACCTGGTGAAACTGAAGGACCTGCTGGCAAAAAAAGGCGAAGATTTGCAGGTGCGCATAGATGCCCAGCATGAAGATGTTTTTAAATTTATGCATCGTATTTAATAGGAATCAGACAAGGGGGAACAAGCTGTGCTTACGATTGAAGAAGTTTTAGAAACAATAAAGATGGTCCAGGACGAAAACCTTGACATCCGGACTATTACCATGGGCATCAGTTTGCGAGACTGCATTGATTCCGATCACATTTCTGCCTGCCGCAAAATATACGACAAGGTAACCCGCCTGGCCGGTTCACTGGTTAAAACAGGTGATGAGATTGCGCGCGAATATGGCCTGCCCATTGTTAACAAGCGAATATCGGTAACACCGATAGCCCTGGTTGCCGAGGCGAGTACGGTTGATAATTATATTCAATATGCGGAAGCTCTTGATAAGGCTGCTGCAGAGGTAGGAGTAAACTTTATCGGCGGCTTTTCAGCCCTGGTCCACAAGGGTTTTACAGGAGGGGACAGGAGGTTGATAGAATCTATCCCGCAGGCATTGAGCTCTACCGAGCGGGTTTGTGCTTCTGTAAATGTTGCTACTTCAAGGGCCGGTATTAATATGGATGCCATCAGCCTGATCAGCAGGGTTATAAAAGAAACTGCTTCCCGGACTGCAAATCAGGATAGTGTTGGCTGTGCCAAGCTGGTTGTCTTTGCCAATGTCCCCGAAGACAATCCTTTCATGGCCGGTGCTTTTCATGGTGTAGGTGAGCCTGATTGTGTGATTAATACGGGTGTAAGCGGTCCGGGTGTAGTAAAAAGTGCAATTAAAAGAGCGGGAAATGTAGACTTAGGCGCTCTTTCCGAAACGATTAAAAAAACCGCCTTTAAAATTACCCGCATGGGCGAACTGGTTGGCAGGACTGCGGCCGAGAGGTTGGGCGTGCCGTTCGGTATTGTTGATGTTTCTCTGGCGCCTACTCCTGCTGTTGGAGACAGTGTTGCCGAGATTCTTGAAGAAATGGGACTGGAACGCTGTGGTGCCCCCGGGTCAACCGCCGCGCTTGCTCTCCTTAACGATGCAGTAAAAAAAGGCGGGGCCATGGCTTCATCATATGTTGGTGGACTCTCGGGGGCTTTTATTCCGGTCAGCGAAGATGCCGGCATGATTGCTGCTGTAAATGATGAAGCGTTAACCATTGAAAAACTGGAGGCAATGACGGCAGTCTGCTCGGTTGGTCTTGATATGGTAGCCATACCGGGGGATACTAAAGAAGAAACAATTGCCGCTATAATTGCCGATGAAGCGGCAATTGGTGTTTTTAACCATAAGACTACCGCGGTAAGGATAATACCCGCAGCGGGCAAAAAGGTAGGCGACCAGGTTGAATTTGGCGGTCTGCTCGGCAGGGCTCCGATCATGGCAGTAAATAAGTTTTCAGCAGACAGATTTGTCCGGCGCAGCGGAAGAATACCTGCGCCTATTCACAGTTTGCGCAACTAGTGTGCTTCAAACGATTATTGAGATTAAGTTTTAAGTGCCTGTATTAGCAATGCTGGTTTAAAGTCAATTGAGATTGCGTATGAAGTTTAATAAATAAAAAAGCGCCGCGGAGTTTTCGAGACCGCGGCGCTTACTGCAAAACTAAATTAAAGCTTCTTGATGCCCTTGTATTTCTCGAGCAGCATTTTTTCCATATCTTCTTCAAAGCCCAGCGGCTTGTGTTCGGAAAGGATTTTCTTTGCTTCTTCATGGGCCCTGGTAAATGAATCCTTAGAACCTTCATCTTCCCAGACACTGCGCTGCTGGCGGTCTGAATGGGTGGGGAAATAGAATTCGCTGCGCACATTCTTATAGGTGTGTGAATGGTCCAGGAAGTGGCCGCCCGGTCCGACTTCGGCAATAACATCGGCGGCGATAGATTCTTCATTAACCTCCACACCGCGAACAGCCCTTAAAGCCATTCCGACAGAATCGTTGTCGACTACCATTTTTTCGTAAGAGAGCACGGTGCAAAATTCAAGCAGACCGAAGGCATCGTGAATGTAATTGCAGCCAGAAAGGGCAACGACCATGGCAGTGTTGGCGCTTTCGTAGCCTGCCTGGGCATCGAGCACCTTGGAATCAGACATTCCGCCAGTGCCGTACATCGGAATCTTGTAGTAATGCGACATCTGTGCACAACCGGCATTAATCAGCGCAGATTCAATATTACCGGCCATGTATGTTCCGGTGCGCATATCCATAATGCTGGAGGTGGAACCGTATATGGTACGGTTGCCTTTGTTAACAAGTTGGGAAAGAATTAAACCGCCAAGTGATTCGGCGTTATTTAGTGTGATCGTTCCTGCCAGGGTTACAGGAGAATTTGCGCCGGCCAGCGGTTCTGAAGGACAGGTTACGGGCAGACCGTAACTTGATGCTTCAATAAGGAAGTCGGTATAAGTTACTTCCATCAACAGCGGGCTCATCATAAGTGTAATGAAAGAGATAAAAGGCCTGTCAAGCAGTTTTTCTTTGCTGCCTGCAATATCTTCGCCCATTTTAATAACCGATTTAAGCCCATCCATGGTATAGATTCCGCCCATGACGTGCTTGGACGTATTAGCCAGACCATGATAGAAGCGGTTAATGTCCACATCTTCAGTGGGCACATCGTCTGGATAGCAGTTGATTACAAAGAAAGCGATGTTATCCAGGGCATCGGTCATCTTGGCATAACCGGCAACATCTTTAACCTCAGTGAGTCGCTTTTCCTGGGTATCTATATCGAGGGTATTGAGAACTGTTCCTCCTGTGCCAAGGTGGACATTTTTGTCTTCCAGGTGCAGATCATTTTTCTCTTCGCGTCCGCAAAGAATAATCTTGGAAGGTGTAGAGTCAACCGCATCTTCAATCATTGCCCTGGGGATCTTAACAATTTGCTTTTCATTGTCCACATCTGCGCCGTTATCGGCGTAAATCTGCCGGGCTCTCTTGTTATGGAGTTTTATGCCTACTTTTTCCAGTAAATAAACGGTAGCCTCGTGAATATCCTTTATATCCTCGTCGCTGAAAACTTTAAAACTCCCGCCTTTGTAATGCTTAAACATAATGATAAATACTCCTTTCGTTTTCTAACTTGCCGGTAAAATAGTTTTAAATGCTTGTTATTCGTGTCTTATTGCTATCAATATAATACTCGCAAGTAACGTGCCATATTTCATTAAGCCTGCATTTTGCAGCCAGTTTTTTTATTCTGTGAAAAACTATTATATCACTACAGCAAAAAGTAGTTTTAGCCGGGAAGCTGCTTTGCCAGGCGAACAGTTCAACTGCCTGGTAAGTTAGAAGTCAAAACTTCAGAGCTCAGAAGCCAATCCTAATAATAAGATTCGATAATTTTCGGCAGATGCAGTGTAAATTTTTGCTTTTACGGTATTGTTAATCAGTGCTCTTTAGAGAATATTTCCTGATCCTGTACTGCAGGCTTTGTCGTTTTAAGTCCAATTCTCTAGCTGTTTTAGAAATGTTCCAGTTGTTCTTTTTTAAAACGCTTTTTATCAACCTCCTTTCAACACTATGCAAAGTGTTCTCTAATGTTTTACCGGCAGACCTGTTTTTTCCCCCGGCATTGTTTACACTCGATAACTTATGGCGTATGTTTGGCGGTAAATTTTTCAGGCGAATCTGCAGATCATTTTCACTTAATGCACTCATTCCTGCAGCTATAACATGTTCAAGCTCCCTTATGTTCCCAGGCCAGGGGTAATTTTCAAGTGAGGCAAAAAGCTCTGCTGAGACATTCTCTATTTTCAGGTTGAGTTTTTCATTGTACTTGCGGATCATGTAATCAACTAAAGCAGACAGGTCATCTAATCGTTTACTTAAGGGCGGCATACATAAAGAAATATAAGCGATGCGGTAATATAAGTCTTCCCGCAGCTGGCCTTTCCTGATTGCATCGACTGGATCTGTGTTAGAAATGCTGATCAGGCGTGTATTAATTTTTCTTTCCCTGATCTCTCCTACCCTGAGCACAGCCTCTTCCTGGATAACTCTCAACAGTTTGGATTGCAGAGGGAGGCTTAGTGAGTTAACCTCATCTAAAACAAGGGTTCCCTCTGCAGCCTGCTCAAAAAGGCCCGGTCTGTCCAATGCTCCTGTAAAAGCTCCTTTTACTGTTCCAAATAACAAGCCTTCCAATAAGTTTTCCGGGATGGCTGCGCAGTTAATGGCAATAAAAGGTTTATCCCTTCGAGCCCCTGCATTGTGAATGCCCTGGGCTAGAAGTTCTTTACCAGTGCCTGTTTCACCGTAAATTAATACAGGCAGGTTGTTTTCGGCTGTTTTTTTAGCCCAGATCAATGTGTCGCGAAGCAGTGGATTCTCGCCGACAATATCCGAAAAGGTGTGTTTGGCACCTGCAGTTTTTGGTTTGCTGGCTTTATCTGTGCTGGTGCTGTAGAGGTTATTTTGAAGGTCCATGATGATCTTGGAAAGCTTCTTAAACTTGGAGTAATCTTTCATTACCGAGACTGCTCCAATTATTTCATCGTTTTCCATGATTGGAACTGTGCTGCAGATAATTTCCACATATATTCCGCTGTCTTCAGTAGTATACTCCTGGTATTGATCGAGAATTGGTTTTTTTTCAGTTATAGCTCTCATTAACAGACTTTTTCCGCTGTGGAAGTCATAAACATCGTTTACGTGTTTATTGATAACATTTTTACGGCTCATCTTTTCACGGCGTTCATTAGCGCTATTATAGATATTGATGTAACCGTCTTTATCACATCCTATAATAGCCTCATCGATAGAATCAATCATCTTTTCCAGTTTTACCCCAGGCAGACTGGAAATCTTGCCTGCCCGGTCAACTGCTCTGGCTGTGTTTTTATTATTCACAATTAAAACCTCCCAGAAGCATATCCTTACCTGGTGCAAAATTAATATGCACTGCAAAAATGTTTTGCATAACTTGTTATGCCATTATAACACAAGCAAAACATGCAGTGGTGCAAAATATGTTTGCACTAAGCCGCATTAAATGATCCTGCCTGCTTCATTCTCTTACATAACTTCTTTATGTGCTTCAGATATTCCTGCTGAAAATGCTTATTTATAAGGGTTTTGACCGACCAAATCATAATACAGCCTTATTATAGTGCCATTTAAAAAGTGGCATGTTAATTGCACCATTATTATTTATGACCACAGCAGGAGGTTTAAGGTATGCGTATTCAGGTTCATCCTATCTTAGAATTTAAAAAAGGCAAAAAAATATCCTTTACTTATGACGGAAAAACGGTCGAAGGCTATGAAGGCGAACCTATTGCCGCAGCACTGCATGCGGCGGGGGTAAGGGTTTTATCGCACAGCCGGAACTTTAAACGGCCGCGTGGTTTCTGGTGCGCAATCGGCAATTGTTCTTCCTGCAACATGAGCGTTAACGGTATACCAAACGTGCGCACCTGTGTAGAGCCCCTGCAGGACGGGATGATCGTTGAAACTCAGCAGGGTAAAGGTGTTATTGGAGGTGTACCTGGTGAATAAAGCTGAAATCCTTGTTATCGGAAGTGGTCCGGCCGGGTTAAAAGCCTCTTTAAGTGCTGCCGACCAGGGCGCCGGGGTGACCCTGGTTGAACGTGATTTATTTCTTGGCGGGCAGCTGGTAAAGCAGACCCACATGTTTTTTGGTTCCAGGGAACAGTATGCGTCAGAGAGAGGATTTAAAATTGCAGAGAAACTGACTGCTGCAGTCGAAGAGCATCCAGGAGTTCGCGTGCTGAAAGGAGCAGCTGCCCTTGGCTATTACGATGACAATGTTGTAACCCTGGAGATGAAGGGCAGGGTTGTGCCCGTCAGCTATGATGCCATGATTATGGCTACAGGAGCGCAGGAAAATACTTTAATGTTCCCAAACTGCGATCTGCCCGGTATTTACGGGGCCGGCGCAGTCCAAACCCTGATGAACGTGTACGGCGTGCTTCCCGGCAAACGAGTGGCCATGCTTGGAGCGGGCAATATTGGTGTAATAGTTAGCTACCAGCTGCTGCAGGCCGGGGTGGAAGTGCCGGCAATCATTGAGGCGGCCCCGGAAATTGGTGCTTACCATGTTCATGCTTCCAAGGTACGCCGGATGGGAGTGCCTATTTATACTTCACAGACAGTTGTTTCTGCCCACGGCACTGACACACTCGAGAAGGTTATCATAGTTAAACTGGACGGCAGCTGGCAGCCTGTCCCTGGCACGGAAAAGGAGCTTGACGTTGACGTGCTCTGCATTGCAGTTGGCCTGACCCCTTTGACCGAAATTCTCTTCCAGGCCGGGTGCGAAATGGCTTATATCCCGGAACTTGGCGGGCATGTTCCCCGGCGCAGCGCGGTTATGGAAACTTCAGTGCCCAATATTTATATAGCCGGTGATGTCAGTGGAATTGAAGAAGCCAGTGCTGCCATGGTGGAAGGCACAATTGCCGGCCTTACCGCCGCCTTCAATCTTGGTTACGGCCGGGATAGCTATGACAAAAAAATTGCTGCAGCAAACCTTGAACTTGATGCATTAAGAAAAGGGCCTACCGGTGAAAAGATACGCACAGGCCTGCAAAATCTGAAAAGGACCGTGGAGGTGAGGCAGTAATGCTTAAAAAAACAGGAGTGCCCACCTCTGGGCAGGTAGAAGCGGTCAAACCATCGCCTGAACGCCTGGCCGAGGGTCCGGTAGTTATTGTGGAATGTTTCCAGGAAATACCCTGCGACCCCTGTTATACAGCCTGTAAACGTGGTGGTTTTCTTCCCTTTGAAGATATAAATGACCTGCCGCGAATGGATTTTGCCAAGTGTAACGGCTGCGGAATCTGTATCGGGGCCTGCCCGGGGCTGGCTGTCTTCGTTGTCGATGAAACTTATGCAGAAGACAAAGCCCTGCTGATGATTCCGTGGGAGTTTCTGCCTGTCCCCGAAGAAGGCAGTATAGTAAAGGGGTTGAACCGTGAAGGGGATGTGCTGGCCGATGTTGAGGTAAAAAAAGTGCGTTCTGCGGGCAGTCATAATCAGACCTCTATTTTGACCCTGATTGTTCCGAAAAAATACGCACATGACATACGCAGTATCAGGGTTGACTGAGAAAGGGTGAGCACTGTGTCTGATAAAACTATAATCTGCCGCTGTGAAGATTTAACAGTCCAGGAAATCCGGGAGTGGATCGAGCAGGGTTATAAAGATATTGAAGAACTTAAACGGGCTGCCCGAATTGGGATGGGTGCCTGCCAGGGACGGACCTGCCGCCGGCATCTAATAAATGAGCTGGCCCGGGCAACCGGTAAAAATCCGGCTGATATAGAGCCACCTACTTTCCGACCGCCGACCAAGCCTTTAAGCTTTGGTGCCGTGACAGGGGGTAGCAGTGATGATTAAGACAGCAGATGTTGTAGTAGTCGGGGCCGGATCAATTGGCTGTTCCACAGCCTACAACCTCGCTCGGCTTGGTTTTAATAAGATAGCCGTCCTGGAAAAAGGTTATATCTGCAGGGGATCTACCGGTCGTTGTGCCGCTGGAATCAGGCAGCAGTGGGGAACAGAAATGAACTGTCTTATTTCCCGTTACAGCATCAAGCAGTTTGAAGTGATGAACGAGATGCTTGAATATGATGGTGATGTCGAGTTTCTGCAAAACGGCTACCTGATGGTCACTTACTCTGAAAAGGAAGCCGCAATGCTCAAGGAAAACCTGAAACTGCATAAAAGGCTGGGTATTCCGGTCCAGCTTCTTTCCGTTGACGACATTAAGGAAATTGTTCCCGATATTAATACAGAGCGGATTGTTGCTTCAACGATTTGCATGGAAGACGGCCAGGCCAACCCTTTTAAAGTAACCGATGCTTACTACCGGGCAGCCAAACGCCTTGGTGTTGAGTTTTATACTTATACCGAAGTGAAGGGTTTCAAAACTGAGGGTGAAAGGATAAAAGCGGTTGTAACCGACAAAGGCGTGATTGCCACCAGCCTGGTGGTTAACGCAACCGGCCCCTATGCAAAATTTGTCAGTCAGATGCTGGGCCACGACCTGCCTGTGGAACCTGAAAGGCATCAAATAGTTGTGACCGAACCGCTTGAGCCATTTTTAGGACCACTGGTTATGAATTTTCATCACAACACATACTGCCAGCAGGTTGTTAACGGATCAATCCTGACCGGATACGGTAATCCGGAAGAACCGAAAGGTTTGAACTATAACTGCAGCTGGCAGTTTATTGAGGAACTGGCAGAAAAGATAATTGATCAGCTGCCGGTAATGAAGAATGT
>PWSG01000083.1 GCA_003564055.1 Syntrophomonadaceae bacterium | reverse complement strand
CCCAGTGGGGTGTAATCAGCGGGATTACCACCAACCCTTCACTGGCAGCGAAAGAGAGCCAGGACTTTGACACAATCCTCTCTTCAATATGCGAACTTGTCGATGGACCGATTAGCGCAGAGGTTATCTCGCTGGAGTATGAAGGAATGATAAAAGAAGCCCGCAAACTGGCCGGTGTACATAAAAATGTTGTGGTCAAAATTCCGATCACACCTGAAGGGATGCAGGCTGTTAAGACACTCTCTGCTGAAGGAATCAATGTTAATGTCACCTTGATCTTTTCAGTCAACCAGGCCCTGCTTGCTGCACGGGCAGGAGCAGCATATATAAGCCCCTTCCTGGGCAGGCTTGACGACATTGGCCACAACGGTGTTGAACTGGTACGCGATATTGTCGATATGATTGATTTACATAATCTCGATGCAGAAGTTATCGCGGCCAGTATCCGTCATACAGAACATGTTCCTGCAGTGGCCCTGGCAGGAGCACATATTGCCACGCTGCCCTTTAAAGTGCTGGAACAGATGTTTAAGCATCCCCTTACTGATAAAGGCATAGAAAAATTTATCAGCGACTGGGAAAAAGCAGAGAAGAACTTAAAATAGTAACAGGATATAGCAACCTGGTTTTAAGGGTAAGACCTTATGTTTAAGGCTTTGGGTTAGGATCAGGATCAGGTTTAGGGGCTGGGGCTAATTTAGGGACAAGCTCTAGGTTTAAGGCTAGGTTCAGAGGCCGGTATAGGCTTGGGATAGGGCTAAATGTAGGTTCAAACCTGGGTTATTAGGCGCCAGATGTAAGATCTCTAAAATATGATCCCGGGTCCTATAAAAATTTAAAAAAAAGAGATAATCTTTAGTAATCCGACTTTGTTTACCGTATATATCAAATGAACCGGCAGGCAACCTGACAGTTATTCCTTTCCTTCAAAGGGGTTCTTATCAGTTTTAAGTTCGTTCTCAAAGTATAAGCTGCGGCTGGGGAAGGCAACTGTAACACCTTCCTCTTCTAGTATCTCCATGATTTTAAAGTTTATTTCTTCTTTGACAGCCAGGAATTCAGTCCAAACCTTGGTCCTGGTAAAGAAATAGATAAATATGTCGAGGCTGCTGTCGTTAAATTGATCAAACCTGACCATGATCAGGTCCTGATGCACTTCCGGATGGTTTTCAAGAAGTTCTTTTATTCTATTAACGCAGGCCTGCAATTTAACCCGCGGGGTGGTATAGGTAACACCAAGATGAAATGAAACTCTACGCTTTTCCATCCTGGTCCAGTTAGTCACAGCTTCATTGACGAGAACAGAATTGGGAACAGTAACCAGGGCATTGGCAAAAGTGCGCACCTTGGTTGTACGAAAGTTCATCACTTCAACTGTGCCTTCCACACTGGGTGTTAAAATCCAGTCGCCGACTGCAAAAGGCTTATCGAGAATTATGACAATCCCGCCGAAAACATTTGCGGCAGTATCTTTAGCGGCAAGAGCAAAAGCCAGGCCGCCTAAACCAAGGCCGGCTATAAATCCGCTTACATCGTAATCCCATTCCTGGGCAATGACAGTAACCGAAAGCGCTATGATTATAAAACGCAGCACCGTAGCCGTAAAATCGATTATACTCTGATCTACTTCCAATTTTTCAATTAGCTCGGTTAATACACTGCTTCCAACAAGGTTATAAAAACCCCAGGTAATATAGATAATTATAGCCGAGCGAAACAGGTTGGATACCACGCTCATAATTTCAGGCGGCGGGCTTAAATAATTCAGGGCAAGGTAAATTCCGATTGTTACAATCAGCCAGCGCATGGGCCCCTCAAAAGACATCACTACAGACCTGTCAATGTCGGTTTTGGTCTTGCTGGTCAGACTGAGAACAATCCCAAATATAATACGGGTGACAATATTTTTTACCAGCAGGGCCAGCAGAACAATCGCTGCTGCAATAGCTAACTGTATCCATATACTGTTATAGTTAATAAAGTGATCCCATGACTGAACCAGGCTTTCAATCATCTGCCGCACCTCCATAGACTGCCTGATAAATTGAAGTTCAAATATAATGCTGTTATCTGCTTTAGCAGCCGCTGCTTTTTCTGCTGCTACAGCAAATGCTGCCGCAGAGCGGACAGCGGTCTTTTCATTCTTTTTAAAACTAACTTTCTATAATCTTAAGCGCTATCCTGCTTTTTTATAAAAATATAAATATGATTACTGATTAAGGCCGGTTTAATCTTAAATCTGTATTAATTATACCCCGGCTATAATCGCACTTCTATGCAGCCCTTACGCTTATATCGGTATCGGTAGTTATGATATTAGTTTTCAGGACCGGTGCTATAGTTTATAATAATAGCCAGGATAATTTCAGGGAGGCGCTCATGAAATTCGGACCCGCTTTTAAGGTAATGATCATTCTTATTGCAGTTTTTCTGGTGGCCAGTTTTTTCTTTCTCCTTGAAGATATTGTTCCGGCATCCACACCTGTCCCTGCACCTGGTTCGGAGCAGGCTCAAAAGATCATTCCACTTTTTCCCGTCTTTGCCGAAACTGATTCTGAAAAAGAGCTGATCTTTTATCCACAATTACCTGCTCCGGGAGACTTTATGATTGTAGAAGCAGGGCCTTTAAGTGATGAAGTTGAGGTCGAACTGGCTATTGATTTTCCCGGCTCCATATCACATCTTTACAGGTTGGGCGGCCTTCTTTATGCCGTGGTGGCAATCAGCTATAACACCGAACCGGGCAGCTACAGCCTGATAATAAGGGCTGGAAACGAAGAACAGGGCAGTGATATCCTCTCAGCAGATATTTTAATAAGTGATAAAGAATTTCTTACTTCGCAGTTCAGTATGCCTGCCAGCCGGACTGAAGGCTGGACGGCAGAGCGTCTTGCTGAAGATCGCGAAAAGGTTCGCCTGGCCCGGGAAACAACCGAGCCCTACCCACTGTGGACAGAAAGATTTATAAATCCCTTAGAGGGCCGGATAACCTCCGAATACGGCGCAATAAGAATTATCAATCAAAATCCGCCGCGCAGGCACAGCGGAATTGATATTGCAACCGAAGAGGGCGAGCCGATTATTGCTCCTAACCGCGGGGTTGTCAGGCTCTCCGAGTTCCTCCTTTCCGGAGGATACACGGTTATTATTGACCACGGGATGGGCCTGTCAAGTACATACATGCACCTGCACGAACTTGCGGTCAAAACAGGTGAGGTTGTAGAACGCGGGGAAAAAATCGGCACAGTCGGCATGACCGGTTACGCTACCGGACCCCACCTGCACTGGGAGGTTAATATCGGACAGGTTCCCGTCAACCCCGAGCAGCTGCTCGATAATGAACTGCTCTGGATTCCGCCAGCTTATGTTATGCAAAAAATAAACTGAGGTGATAAATATGTTATCAAAGAAAGCGCTGGGCATTAACCCTTCTCCAACCATGGCTATTGACAGCAAAGCCAAGGAAATGAAAAGTCAGGGTATCGATGTTATAGGCTTCGGCGCCGGTGAGCCTGATTTCGATACTCCGGTGCACATCAGGGAAGCCGCGATCAAGGCAATCAATGAAGGCCATACCCGCTATACACCGGCAGCGGGCACCCCTGAATTAAAAGAAGCCATCGTTAGTAAGTTAAAAGATGAAAACGGTCTTGATTACAACCCGGCACAAATTATTGTCAGCAACGGGGCAAAACATTCCTTAAGTAATATTTTTACGGCCCTGCTCAACCCCGGTGACGAGGTAATGATCCCGGTGCCTTACTGGGTTACATACCCGGAGTTAGTCAGTTTAAACGGCGGTGTACCTGTGCCGATAGAAACGAGCGAGGACAATCAATTCAAAGCCACCCTTGCCGATATGGAGAAGGTTTATACAAATAAATGCAAGGCCTTTGTCTTGAACAGCCCCTGCAACCCAACGGGCCAAATTTATAATAAGGAAGAACTGAAAACAATTGCAGATTTTTGCTGCGAACGAAACATCTATATTGTTTCTGATGAAATATATGAACATCTGATCTACGGCAGCCATAAACAGTTAAGCATTGCCTCCTTTAATGAAGAAACCAGGAATTTAACGATCGTGGTAAACGGAGCTTCAAAAAGTTATGCGATGACCGGCTGGCGGATCGGTTACAGCGCTTCAGCGCCTGACATTGCCACGGTTATGGCCAGCATACAAAGTCATACGGCATCAAATCCCAACTCTATCGCCCAAAAGGCGGCCCTGGCTGCCATTAAAGGACCACAGGATTGTGTCGAAGAAATGCGGATTGCTTTTGATGAGCGCCGCAGGTATATGTATGAGCAAATCAAGGCTGTTCCCTTCCTCAGCGCTCTTGAACCGCAGGGAACTTTCTATATGTTCGTAAGCGCAGCAGAAACGATAGGCAAATCATTTAAGGGGCAGAAAATATTCGGAAGCGATGACTTTGCAAACCTTCTGCTGGAGAGCAGGAAAGTAGCCGTCGTGCCCGGTACCGGTTTCGGCGCACCCGATTATATTCGCCTCTCCTTTGCCACTTCAATGGAAAATATTGTTGAAGGTTTAAAGAGAATAGAAGCTTTTATCGGAGACTTAGAGTAAACAGGCAGTGTACAAGCACAAAATATGAGAAACTGCATGGGAAGCAATCGTGAGAAAATATAATTATTTAATGTGTCCCGAAATTATTTTGGAGGTGGCAGATGTACGACATTGCCATAATCGGAGCAGGAATTATTGGAACTGCGCTGGCAAGGGAGCTTTCTAAGTATAAACTGCGTCTGGTTTTAATTGAGAAAGACAGTGATGCTGCTAACGGAACTACCAAGGCAAACAGCGCTATTGTTCATGCCGGTTTTGACCCGGAACCCGGTTCTTTGAAGGCTGAGTTAAATGCCGAGGGCAGCAGGTTATTTGGGGATCTGTGCAGTGAGCTGGATGTCCCTTTCGACCGCATTGGTTCGCTGGTTATTGCTTTTAGTGATGAAGAACTAAAAACCCTGCAGGGACTTTACGAGCGGGGCCTGGAAAATAATATTCCTGACCTGGAAATAATCGGTAAAGAAAGACTGCACAGCTTAGAACCGGGTTTAAACGAAGATGCCATGGGAGCTCTCTATGCACCCACTGCGGGCATTACTGACCCTTATCTTTTAGCTATCGCCCTGGCTGAAAATGCTGTTCAAAACGGGGTTGACATTAAATTTGACTCCCCGGTAAGTGCAATTGAAAAAAAAGAGGATCGGTTTTTGATCAACTGTGGCGAAGAGCAGGTTGAGGCTAAATGTATTGTTAATGCCGCCGGGCTTTATGCAGATGGAATTAACGAAATGGTCAATCCCCCTTCTTTTAAAATCAAACCAAATCGCGGTGAATATTTTCTGCTAGATAAAAATACAGGCCGCTATGCCAAACATGTTCTCTTTCCCTGTCCCACATCTCTCGGCAAGGGCGTGCTGATTGCCCCGACTGCCCACGGCAACCTCATTATCGGGCCAAACGCAGAAGCAGTTGATTCCAGGGAGGCAACAGAAACGACGGCTGAAGGGCTTGATTATGTGCGTATGAATGCCGGGAAGCTTAAGAAAACCCTCCCTTTTAATGAAGTGATCACCTCTTTCAGCGGGCTCAGGGCTAAAACAGACCACGGCGATTTTATCATCGAAGAAGCTGAGCAAACTCCCGGGTTTGTTAACGTGGCAGGTATCGATTCCCCGGGGTTGGCCGCTGCACCGGGTATTGCGCGCTATGTGACTGATTTATTAAAACAAATTTGCGGGCCTTTTGAAGAGAAGAGAAATTTTAAGCTCCCTGCCATAAGCCATACCCCCTTTATGGATCTTGATCAAGAAAAAAAAGATGAGCTGATCAAAAAAGACCCCCGCTTCGGGCGAATCATATGCCGCTGTGAAAATATTACCGAAGGAGAAATTGTCAGGGCAATCCGCGGGCCTGTTGGAGCAAGGACTGTTGACGGTATTAAGAAAAGGACCAGGCCGGGCGGCGGTCGCTGCCAGGGTGGGTTTTGCGGACCGCGGGTAATCCAGATTATTGCCCGGGAGCTGGAAATCGAGCTGAACGAGGTAAAAAAAGATAACCCCGGTTCTTATATTTTAACCGGACCGACTAAAGGTAAAGCCGTGGACAGACGTGAAAGCGGACCTGTCGGCGAATGCCTGCCCACGGACAGCGGCCTTAAAATTGAAAGCGGAATTAAAGAAAGCTACGATCTGATTGTTGTCGGAGGCGGACCGGCCGGAATGGCGGCCGCGGTCGCCGCCAGGCAAAACGGAATTGAAGATATCCTAATCATAGAAAGAGACCATGAACTGGGCGGCATTCTCCAGCAATGTATCCATAATGGATTCGGAGTGCACCAGTTTAAAGAAGAGCTAACCGGACCGGAATATGCCGAACGCTACATTGACCAGCTAAAAGAGCTGGGTATCAAGTGCAAGTTGGACACGATGGTCCTGGCAGTAGGAAAAGACCGCAGTGTTACCTATGTCAATACCAGCGACGGAATGACCACAGTACAGGCTAAAGCAATCGTGCTCGGTATGGGCTGCCGCGAAAGAACACGCGGAGCAATTAATATCCCGGGGACAAGGCCGGCCGGTATTTTTTCTGCCGGCACTGCCCAGCGCCTTGTTAACATTGAAGGGTACATGGTCGGACGAAAGGTTTTAGTTTTCGGTTCAGGTGATATTGGCCTGATCATGGCCCGGCGCATAGTGCTGGAGGGCGGGGAAGTCGTCGCCGTTATCGAGCGCAAGCCTTATTCCGAAGGTTTGGTCCGCAACTATGTGCAGTGTGTTGAAGATTACGGTATTCCCATGCTGCTTAAGCATACTATTGTCGATATTAAAGGAAAAGATCGGGTCGAAAGCGTTACTATTGCCAATACCGATTTGAATAAGGAACCGATTGCGGGCACCTACCGTGAAATAGAATGCGACACAATTCTTTTCTCGCGGGGGTTGATACCGGAAAATGAGCTTTCCAGGGGCGCAGGTGCAGAACTGGACAGCTCAACAGGCGGCCCGATCGTTAATGAAGCAATGGAAACAAGCATTGATGGTATTTTCGCCTGCGGCAACGTCGTCCACGTCCATGACCTTGTGGACTGGGTATCCGATGAAAGCAGCCGGGCCGGGAAAAGCGCCGCAGATTACATCAAGCGGCAGGATAAACAACCGGAACTTAAGGGTTTTGCTTTCGAAACCAGGCCGCTAAACTCTATCAGCTATATTGTGCCCCACAAGGTACGCTCATCGCTTGTAGGCGATACTTTGGAGCTTTACATGCGAGTAAGAGGTAACCACAGGGATGCTATTTTATCAGTAGCAGCGGGAGGCAGTATCATTAAGACTGTTAAGAAAAAAGTGCTTACGCCGGGAGAAATGATCAGCATCAAGATCAACAAGACAGACCTGCCCACCGAACCTTTTGAAGAACTTTTTATTGAAGTTGTAAAGGAGGATAAATAAACATGGCCGAGACTGCAGCAAAAGAAATGATCTGTATTCTTTGCCCGCTTGGCTGCAAAATGCAGGTCAGCGAAAAACCGGGCCAACCCGAAGATTTAAAAGTACGCGGCATCCAGTGCAAAGAAGGCAAAAAGTATGCTTACGAGGAATACAAAAATCCAACCCGTATCCTTACCTCCACGGTGGCTATTCACAACGCTCCTCTCCCCCGGCTGCCGGTAAAAACAAGCAAACCCCTGCCGAAAGGTTTAGTTTATAAAGCTATGGAGGAAATAAACAAGGTGGAATTAAACGGGCCTGTCAAAGTTGGAACGGTAATTATTAAAGACCTTTTAGGCACCGGCATCGATGTTGTTGCTACGCGCAGCCTGGGGTAGTGTGTAGTAGTGTGCAGGTGTGAGCATAAACTTTCAATCGAGGAAACCGGTTATTGAAGTTAATTAAAAAAGTTAAACCGTAATATAAAAGCCTGGTTTTTATTAGTAAATGATTTACTCGTCGTAGAGATTATCAAGTAAGGTCTTCACGTTCGCAGCTCAGTTTTTAAAAATAGTCAATCTTCTCCGCCCCATTACTGTTCCTCATCAATAAAAAGTGTCCGGCCAGGGCCCCGAGAGCGGTAACCAGGACCCAGCCAAAACCGGCTTCGGCTCCCGGAAAAAGGTTTCGCAATTCCAACAGGGCGGAACTGCTTCCGAATATTGCCAAATAACCGTTAAGACCTTCAAACAACCCCCAGGCAAAAGCTGTAAGCGCAGCGCCGGCCCTGGCTCCCTTCATTTTTGGGGCAAATACGATAAAAAGCACAATTACTATCGCTGGTGGATAGATAATATCAAGGATCGGCGCAGTCAGCCTGATTATTTCATCTAAACCGACCATACTGACCAGGCCGCTTACAAAGAGGACCACCGCCGCGCAGGCAGTATAAGGCAGCTTGCCGCCGGATGCTTCTTCAAAGTACGAAGCGGTTCCTCCCCCCAACCCTACAGCGGAAGTAAGAGCGGCAAAAAGAAGGGCTACATTAAATACTGCCCCTCCTACCGGCCCCCACAGTTCTAAAATAATCGTAGCATAAAGGCGTGCGTAAGAGACATCGGTAAAAAGTAATCCTGTTGATGCACCGACGAGCATCTGTGTGAAATGACTGGTCCCCAGCAAAAGAAAACCGAACCCCGCAGTTAGAACCAGGTAGCGGTTAAGCACCCTACCTT
>PWSG01000278.1 GCA_003564055.1 Syntrophomonadaceae bacterium | reverse complement strand
CTAGACGGGGAGGTAGCGGTGCTCTGAACCCGCAATCCGCTATAGCGGGGTTTAATTCCTGCCCCCGGCTGTGCATTTTCAGGGTTTGCGCCTGGCAAGTGGTGTCGATAGTCCGGTCCCGTGCGGCGCAAGCTCATGAACCCCGTCAGATCCGGAAGGAAGCAGCGGTAAGTGAGTTATTGCGGGTGCCACGGGAGTGCCGGGAAGGAGCTAACTACCCGGAAAGCGCCTGGAGGTGCCGGTCAAAGGCAGGTGCACGGCCATTAATTATCAAATCAAGAAGCTTATTGTTATTATTATTTTGAAATAATGGGGTATGTCGCCTGGAAAATTGTGAACATAACCCGAGATATTTAAGAGGTGTTTAGATCACGTGGCCTATCTTAGCCTTTACCGGCGGCACCGTCCTTTGAAATTTGCTGACATGATCGGTCAAGAGCATATAACACGTACACTTAGCAATGCCCTCTGCAATGATCGACTTGCCCATGCTTACCTTTTCTGCGGCCCTCGCGGGACAGGGAAAACCACAGCGGCAAAGATTCTTTCCAGGACTATGAACTGCGAACTATACCCTGTTGCCGAGCCCTGCGGAAAATGCGGGCCCTGCAAAAATATTGCAGCAGGAGTATCTATTGATGTTATTGAAATGGATGCTGCATCAAACCGGGGTATTGATGAAATCCGTGAATTAAGAGAACGAAGCCGTTTTGCCAGCGGTGAAAGCCGCTACAAAGTGTACATTATTGATGAAGCACATATGCTTACTCCTGAAGCCTGTAATGCATTTCTGAAAACCCTCGAAGAACCGCCGCAGAGTGTTGTTTTTATCCTGGCTACTACCGATCCCTCCCGCCTTCCTTCGACTATTGTTTCCCGCTGCCAGCGTTTTGATTTTCATTTACTTACTGTTAATCAAATCAAACAGCACCTGGAAGATATCCTGGATCAGGAAAACTGGCAGGCCGACAGTGAAGCAGTTGCATTGATAGCGCGCCTGGCTGATGGTTCTTTGCGCGATGCGCTCGGCATACTTGAACAGTGCTCGGCTTACGGTGAAGAAAAAATTGATGCGGTGCAGGTTCGTATTATAACCGGGGCGACCATGGCTGATTCGATTGAAACCCTTGTGAAGTCAGCTTTAGACAACAACCTGGAATCAGGGCTATCCGTTCTTGAAGAAGTGGTTTTCAGCGGACGTGACCTTAACTTATTTATGCGGGATTTAATATTTATCTTCACCTGCCTGCTTCTTGACAGCGGCAGTGCTCAAAAACAGTCAGCTATAAGCATGCATGGTTTTGATAATATCGTATCACAATACCGCGGCAAAGTAGAAAGGAACCTTCTACTCGATGCCGTTGAACTCTTACATGAAGTAAGCGCTGAACTGCGCAATGCGCATTTCCCGCATTACATCCTTGAGGTGGCATTTATAAGGCTAATCAGGTTGTTACATGGCCGCTTAAAACCTATTTCTGTATTGCACTCTTCAGCAGTAACAGGGCCTGATGTAGAAGAGGTTTCTATAACGCAGGATCTTAAAACAGAGGCCGGTCCTAAGACAGACAAGACTGCTGCAGAAAAACGGGAAACTAAATTATCTAAAAACCCCGAAGACAGCATCACTTTAGGCGATACGAATAAAGATAAAGAAACAGATTTAATCTCTTTTAAAACTGAAGAAAAGGTTCCAGTTAAAGATCGCACTATGCAATTAAAATCAGCATGGCCTCAGCTTTTGCAGGAGATTAAGAGGAGACAAAAAAGCACTGCTGCCTGGCTGGAACCTGCGGTTCCTGTTGAATGCCGTGGAAACAGGGTGCGGCTGGTTTATTCTCAAGAATATACAATACATCAAATTAGAATAATGGAAGACAATCACCGTAAAACAACCGAAGATGTGCTTTCCGCCTTTTGTGGTGAAAAGATTAATATTAAAGCGGATGTTACTGCAGAAGGAGCCGAAGCAGATAATATTTCTGAGGAGAAAACAGACGACTATTCTGCTATTTCGGATCCTGCTGCAGAAAAAACTTCGCACTCTGCACCGGAACCTTCTGCCGATCCTTCCTTTTCTCAAAAAAAGGAGGAGCCAGTAAAGAAAAAAGCGCCCGGAGCGGAAGAAGCTATGGAATTGTTCGGAGGAAAGATAATTGATTCAGATTGAGAGGAGGGCTGGACTTGCCTAACGGAGGAATGAATAAAATAATGAAACAACTGCAGAAGGCACAGGCTGAAATGGGCCGGATGCAGGAAGAGCTTGCTGAAAAAACAGTAGAAAGCTCAAGCGGCGGTGGAGCAGTGCGGGTAGTTGCTAATGGGCAGAAAAAACTGGTTTCACTGCAAATAGATCCCGCTGCAATTGACGAGGATAACCGTGAAATGCTTGAAGATATGATTATCGCAGCAGTAAATGAAGCCTTTAACCGGGTTGATGAAATGGTATCTTCAGAAATGCAAAAGTTAACCGGCGGTATGAATCTTCCACCGGGGATGTTTTAAGTATTAAAGGAGGCCGTTAGAGCAGCCTATGGCTTATCCCGGTTATCTTAAAAAGCTTGTTGAGGCTTTAACACGCTTTCCCGGAATCGGGCAGAAGTCTGCCCAGAGAATAGCTTTCTATTTGCTCGGTTGTTCGCGAGAAGATGTAGTAGCAATTGCCAGGGCCATGATCGAGGCTAAGGATAAACTGGGTTTTTGTTCAACATGCGGCAGTCTGGCTGAAGCTGAATTGTGTATATATTGCACAGATCTGAAACGAGACAATAAATTGCTTTGTGTTGTTCAGGAACCGCGCGATGTTCTTGTGCTCGAAAGAACCGGACAGTATAACGGTCTTTATCATGTCCTGCATGGAGCTCTTTCTCCGCTTGACGGAATAGGGCCTGAAGAATTAAAGCTGGACAAGCTGGTTTCGCGCATTAAAGATAAAGAAATAAGCGAAGTAATTATAGCTACTAACCCCAATGTCGAAGGAGATGCTACAGCGGGCTACCTGGCCCGGCTTTTAAGTCCTCTTTTGATCAGGGTAACCCGGATTGCTTTCGGCCTGCCGGTCGGAGGCGATATTGAGTATGCCGATGATCTGACCCTAAGCCGTGCCCTGGACGGCCGCAGGGAGATTTAAACCTTCCCTTTCATTTTTCCGTTTACTATGGCCGGTATGTGAGCGTAATCTTCTGTTGGCAGGTAGGAAGGAGCTGCTTCGTCAAAGAGGATGTTTGCCGCTGTCGGCATTTCTTCATCACCGGGCCAGATGGTAAAGCAAATCGGCACCCGCGGCAGAACGGGTATAAGCATGCTTATTCCACTGGTTTCAAGACAATGTCCGCCTAAAGCTTTGGCTGCTTTTTGAAAATCCTCTGGACGGTCACCAAATGTTTTTAAAAAAGGAGTTACAGCTCTTTTTTGGAAAGGTTCTATGTAGACATCTCCTCCCGGCAGGTGCCGGTAAGCGATCCAGCGGCCTGTAAGCGGTTTTCCTTCGGCTGTGACCAGATAGTGAAGGATGATAATAGCAAGATAAATTGAGGCTTCCTCTCCTTCAACAGTTTTTACTTTTCCATCCGGATGGCTTACAAAGAAATTCTGGCCGATAAAAGGAACTTTTATGCTTGTTCTATCCTTACTGAGTTCAACTTCTGCCTTGGTAGCGACTTCAGCAGGATCTAAAACAGAAAAAGATTTAACAGCTTGTTTTAAGGTTTCTTCGAGGTTAAAAAAACTGCGTTTTTTTTCCATGGCTGTTTCCTCCTATTCAAAACTGTTTAATAAAATTGCTAATAGCCTGGTTAACCTGGTCCGGCTTTTCAAGCATTGCCATATGCCCGGCTCCCTTAATGATGTGAGCCTTACCGTTTGGAAGATTTTCTTCCAGGTAGCGGCTGTACTTAACCGGAGTAAGGCGGTCTTCACTGCCGCAAACCACCAGAACCGGCTTTTTTATATGGTGAAGTTCACCCATAAGATCAAATTTATCGCAGGCGTTAAGATCTGCATAATAGATTGAAGCAGCTGTGTTCTTTACTTCCTGACTGCCTTTTTCATAAAGTTCTTTGGAAGCTTCGGGGCCGTATAAAAAAGAAGGTAAGGCTTTAGGAACTGTGCCTTTGTTCAATTCTTCCAAAAAAGCAGGTAAAACACGGAGCCGCCCCCCACTGCCAACCAGGATGAGCCCTAATGTATCATCCGGATAATTTAGGGCGTAGTCGAGGGCAATGGCGCTCCCCAGCGAATGCCCGGCCAGTACAGCTTGTCCCAGCCCGGCAGCCCTGCTGAAGCGGTGCAGCCAGTTACTGTAAGAAGAAACGTCGTTTTCCGGTTCTCCTTCCGAGCGGCCATGACCGGGCAAATCGACAGCGATGGGATTTGCGAAATTCTTTAAGCTTTTTAGCTGATAAAGCCAGTGGTGGTGTCTCCCTCCTGAGCCGTGACAGAATATCAGGGGAACACCTTCCCGGTTAAGATCCCCTGCGTAGTAATAGCGATTATTATCAATTTCAATGTAAGGCAAATTTATCTCCTCCTATCAATTCACTTCTATTCTTGATTCGTTTTTTATATCGGATATCCTGCTGCTGTTTGCAGTTGACACTAACAGGGGCGTTTGTTATGATCACTTCAATTAACAACACGACTTTTTTTACGGGAGGAGTGCACCTTGCAGGGGGATAGATTTTTTGAGGAAGGCCTTACTTTTGACGATGTTTTGTTGGTTCCTGCCCGTTCACAAGTATTACCCCGTGATGTAGAAATATCAACCCGACTGAGCCGTAATATTAAGCTCAATACCCCGCTGTTATCCGCAGGCATGGATACAGTAACGGAAGCGAGAATGGCTATTGCTATTGCCCGTGAAGGCGGTATTGGAGTTATTCACCGCAATATGACTTTGGAAAAACAGGCAGAAGAAGTAGATAAGGTTAAACGTTCTGAACATGGGGTAATCACAAATCCCTTTCGGCTGACGCCGGACCACACCCTTAATGATGCTGCTGCTTTAATGGAGCGCTATCGCATATCAGGTGTTCCTGTTACAGTGGGAGAGAAGCTTGTCGGCATAATTACCAACCGTGACCTGCGTTTTGAAGAAGATTATTCGCGGCCGATTGGTGAAGCTATGACTCATGAAAAGTTAGTAACTGCACCTGTTGGCACTACCCTCCAAGAAGCCCAGGAAATACTGCGCCAGTATAAAATTGAAAAGTTACCTATTGTTGATGATCAGTTTAACCTGAAGGGACTGATCACCATAAAAGATATAGAGAAAACTATTCAGTATCCCCGCTCTTCAAAAGATCTAAACGGCCGTCTGCTGGCGGCGGCAGCAGTTGGAGTTGGCCGTGATGCCGTCACAAGGGCAGAGGCCCTGGTACAGGCCGGTGTTGATTTAATTGTTGTCGATTCAGCTCACGGACATTCCCAGCCTGTGCTTGATACCGTTAATGAAATTAAGAGCCTCTTTCCTGATCTAGAAATTATGGGTGGAAATATAGCAACGGGAGAAGGAGCGCGCGATTTAATAGAAGCCGGTGCCGATTCCGTTAAAGTCGGAGTCGGGCCTGGTTCAATATGTACCACAAGGGTTATCGCCGGGATCGGTGTGCCCCAGATAACAGCTGTATATGAAGCTGCCCGTGCAGCTCAAGAACGGGGCGTTCCTGTTATTGCCGATGGCGGAATAAAGTTTTCAGGTGATTTAACAAAAGCTCTGGCAGCAGGGGCTTCGGCAGTTATGATTGGCAGTTTGCTGGCCGGAACCGAAGAAAGCCCGGGAGAATTTGAAATATTCCAGGGGCGAAGCTATAAAGTTTACAGGGGAATGGGTTCTCTGGGCGCGATGAAGGAAGGTTCTCGTGACCGCTACTTCCAGGAGTATGAGCAAAAATTAGTGCCGGAAGGCATTGAAGGCAGAGTGCCTTTTAGGGGCACGGTTGGTGATATGGTATTTCAAATGGCCGGTGGGCTGCGGGCTGGAATGGGTTACTGCGGCGTTATTAGTATAGATGAACTACAACAGAAGACTCGTTTTATCCGCATATCCGGAGCGGGTTTAAAAGAAAGTCACCCTCATGGGGTTCAGATTACCAAGGAGTCGCCGAATTATAGTTTTTGATACTAAATGAATTGTCCCGGATACCGCAGGCCGGATGTGTCTGCGGTATTTTTTAAGGCAGTATTATTAGATTTTCCATTCTTATAGCTGGGGTGTTTGAAACGCGCGGTTTATTAATATCTCTGGAAGGAATTGATGGTTGCGGCAAAACTACGCAGGCTGAGTTGTTATGCGGCAAACTTGCCCAAAATGGTTTTGACTATATTCAGGTACGCGAACCAGGGGGCACCGTTTTTGGTGAACAGATCAGGCAAATTCTTCTTGATAATCGCTATTCCCCTTTACTCCGGACAGAAATGCTCCTTTACATGGCTGCACGTTCTGAGCTTACCGAACAGGTTATCCTGCCGGCTCTGTTTGCCGGTAAAACTGTGATATGTGATCGTTTTACTGATTCTACCCTGGCTTACCAGGGTTATGGCGGAGGGACTGATCTTAGCTTAATCCGTTTGCTCAACTACAAGGTTACAGGCGGACTTGTCCCTCACCTTACGATTCTGCTTGATCTTTCGTTGGAAGAGGCGGCAAGAAGGCGAGGCACTTCGGCTGATCGTATGGAAAGCAAAGACATTCGCTATCACCGGCGTGTCCGAAAAGGTTACCTTGACATTGCCCGCCAGGAACCGCATAGAATGAAAATTGTTGACGCTGTAAGGGCAGTAAATGATCAAAGTGAATTAATCTGGCGCTTAGTTTTCAGAAAAATTGATTCGAATAAATCAGCGAGGTCTGCTTATGAGTTTTAAATTATTAATTGGTCAGCAGGATCTGCGCAGTTTATTGCTCAGGACTCTTGACGATGGAAAAATAAGCCACGCTGTATTATTGACCGGTCCTCCAGGAAGCGGCAAAAAAAGTTGGGGCAAGGCTCTTTCAATGGCAATCCTCTGTCCTCATTGTGATAGGGGAGAACCCTGTATGAAATGCTTCTCCTGCCGCAGCTTTCTTAACAATAATCATTCAAGTTATTTCGAGCTTTCGCCAGATGGAAAAAATATAAAAATCGAACAAATTCGTTCTATACGGGAGAATTTTTATCTCCAGGGCAGTAAAAAGGTTTGCATGATAGATCAGGCTGAAGCAATGACTGCGGAGGCTTCATCATCGCTTTTGAAAATTCTTGAAGACCCTCCGCCGGACCTGTACTTTATTTTACTTGCCAGGCAGCCGCGTTTGCTTTTTGACACCATATTATCGAGATGTCAGCGTTATGTTGTCAGGCCGCTTAAAAGTTCTCAATTGACTAACCTGCTGCTCGAGCATAAAGATATTTCTACAGAAAATGCTGTGCTGATTACGCGTATCAGCGGAGGTCTGCCCGGTTATGCATTTAAACTGGCTGAAGACAAGGATTTTGAGAGGCGTTTCAAAGAGGCAAAAACATTATCATATAACCTTGCTACCGGATGCGATTCAGCATTTCAACTTTTAGCATGGGCTCTGTATCTATCTGAAAAGGAAGAGTTGACCAACTTTTTGGAGTTCCTGTGTATGTTTTACCGGGATGGGCTGGTTCAGAAACTTTGCAGCGGAGAATCTGCTGCCTGGCTTAAGAATGTAGACTCTGCATGTCTGGAAGATGCTGTTTTACTAATTAACAATGTAATTTATGAAATTAATACTACAAATGTTAACTCCCGTTTATTGCTGGAAAAGATGCTTATACTGCTGCAAAGGAGGTTAGCGAGATGCCAAAAGTCGTCGGAGTGCGTTTTAAGCAGGCCGGAAAAACCTACTACTTTAAACCTGGTATAAACAGTTTAGGGCAGGGAATGCAGGTAATTGTTGAAACCGCAAGGGGACAGGAAATTGGAACGGTTGTTACTCCCGAACAAGACATGCCCGAAGAGAAGCTGGTTTTGCCATTGAAAAAAGTTGTGCGCGAAGCAACTGAAGATGATTGCTGTCGCGTTGAAGAGAACAAGCAAAAAGAAACCGAGGCATTTCTTAGATGCCAGGAAAAAATCAGGGAACACGAGCCGGATCTGGTTTTAATGGATATCAAACTCGTGGGAGATCTTGACGGTGTAGAGGCTATGCAACAGGTTCGGAGTTTCACTGATGTTCCCGTGCTCTACCTTACCGGCAATTCCGATGAAAGGACACGACGACGGGCATATGCCACCGATCCCGTTGCCTACATGGTCAAACCTGTGGACATTGCTCTATTGAAAAAGACTATCAAAGAAATCCTGGATTAATTATTCCACTCAGCCATTGCTGATCAGGATCAACACAATGCCAGGGTCTTGCACCGGACAACACGCCCCCAGGCATTGCACGACTGCAATACAGCGCCATACAGACGCTGTCATAAAAACTCCTGAAAACTGATTGCCGCAGGCTTTGCCTCAAGCTAATCAGCTGCCGTGGCAGTGCTTGTACTTTTTGCCGGAGCCGCAGGGACACGGGTCATTGCGTCCGACGCGGTCTTCCACCACAACGGGCTGCCGCTTGGCCCTTTCACCGCGGCCTGCTGCCGCCGCGGCCTGCTGGGCGGCACCCTGTTCCGGCCCGCCGCCAAAGCGCAACCCCATGTTTTCGGCCGATTCGTGCTGCGTCTTGAGTTTGTCCATATCCACCCGGCTTTTCACCGGCTGGCGGGCACGCTGAAGCTGCTGCGGATCGG
>PWSG01000077.1 GCA_003564055.1 Syntrophomonadaceae bacterium | reverse complement strand
TCTTCACCGGGCTTTAAATTGTCTTTCGGACAAAATTCAAAACAAATGCCACAATCTTTGCAGCGCTCATTGTATACCTTTAGACTGAATTTTGTTTTTCCCATCAATGGTTTCCTTTCTTTAAGAAGTACAGAATAAGAAATAACTGTAAATGGTATAAAATGTAATATGTTGTTATTAATAATATATTTTAATTTTGCACAACTTAAGCTAGTTCCACTGCACCCTGGGGACAAAACTCCACGCAGCAGTAACAGCGGATGCAGCAGTCCTGATCAATATCAGGAATGCCCTCATTTATATTAATAATTTGAGCAGGGCAATTATCTGCACATACTCCACAGCTGTTGCAAATCTTTTCATCAATTAGCGGATAAGGCCGCCTGCTCTCTCTTAATCCCCTGAACCAGGCGCGTGGGTAACGGGCAACCAGGCTTCCAATTTTCCCGGCAGAAGAAGTGCCTTGATCAAAATTGCTAACGCGGCTTTCTTCCAGTGTTAGTCCCACAATTTGCAATTCGGAAAGGTTAGTTCCAAATAAGGACCTTTCCCTGGCTGCATTCAGAGTAGTAACCTGGTTCGGTTTAAAGCCTGTTATCTCAGCTGCTACAGAATCAAGAGCAATTGCATTCGAAGAAGCCATCAGTAACCCGGTGTTTCTGGGTTTCCCCTTGCGAGGCCCTATCCCTTCCAGGGCAATGACAGCATCAATAATAGAAAAAGCGGGTTTTACAGCAAGATATACATCAAGCAGTACTCTTGAAAAATCATCCGGCAAAGGATGTTCATAGTGCATTCGTCCCTTTTTCTTGCCGGCGATGCAGCCGTAAGTATTCTTAACTGCTGCTGTTAAACCGGTTAGCGGATGGGTTTTTAGTTTGGCAACGTTAATAATTACATCAACCTGGTTGAGCGCTTCTGTTAGCTCAAACCCTCTTTTTCCCCTATTCCTATCATAGTCTTTCTTGTAGATACGGTCAAACATAATTAATTCGGAACCTGTTTCTTCAGCTGCAGCCAGCATCCCGGTCTTTTTGTAAACAGTTTTCGCATCATCACTTCCCGGGCTATCCCCGATTAAAACACGACCTCCTGCTTTTTGTACAAGCTTAGCTAAAATACTGATCAAAACCGGATGGGTGGTGACAGCCTCTTCAGGCCGGGCTGCAGCAAGCAGGTTTGGTTTAAGGAGAACATTTTGGCCGGGTTTTACTAAAAAGCCTATCCCACCCCACGGCGCTAAAAGATTTAGGAGTGCTTCTCTTACAGTATCAGTATGGTAACGTTTGCAGCGAGCAAGCGATACCAGTGCATTTTTATCTATTTGCATCCGATAACACCCTTAAGCCAGCTCCAAAATCTGTTAAGATTTAGAAACGACCCTGTTCGATATCTATATATTACCAGGCAGGCTATTATTATCAGGACAACCAGTACTAATATAAATAGCCATGGTGAAATATCAATTACAGCCCTGAAAAGGTTTAATGTTGCGCCCATTGTACCGGTCAGGACAATGCTGGTAGCAATATAGGCAGAGCTAAAAAGCAAACCACCCAGGAATGTATAAACCACAAATAATATAAAGTTAATGTGCATCGCCCCTGCTGGGAAAGAGCCAAATGTGCGGGTAAATCCCCAAAGTTGAGCCATAAAAATTGATAATATACCGTATTTTTGCCATAATATCAGAAGCTTTGATTTACTTTGTTCAGGCTTAACAGCACTCGGATTTGGATAATGATGGAATATGCCTGATTTAACTGCTGTACCGGCCATACTGCCCAGCAGTCCAACGAAATAACTAAAAATACTGCCCAGAGTAATGCCGATAGTCGATGAAATCATTAAAGACCAGAAGGAAACAGATTCGCTTTTGATCATTGTCCCGGCAGTAAGGAGCACTATTATCGAAGTAAAAGGAATACCTGCGCTTTCTGCAAACATCGCAGCCGCAACACCTGCAGATCCATAGCGCGCAATTAGGATTTCAAGTAGTTCATAAACCGGTTCCAGGGTTTCAATCTGTTCAAGCTGCTCCATGGTTTCGCTATTAGGCAATATTTATTCCTCCACACGGCCGATCAGTAATGAGTACATTCCCCAGACACCTGCTTCAGGTTCAAGTTGGGCCGGCAATATTTTTATGGGTGTAATTTCAACCGAGGGCCTTATTGCATAAGTTCTTATTCGTTCAGCAACCTTATCCAGGTAACTGTTTTCTCCCTGGCTCACACCTCCGCCAATCACAATACATGAAGGATTAAACAGATTAACCAGGTTGGCCAGGCCTTTGCCGGTATTATCAATGGCCTGATCAATTATTTTTTGAGCCAGTGTATTTCCTTCCTTAGCCTGATTAAAAACCCAGCGAGTAGATATTGAGCTGTCTTCAACTGCATTTTTGTCCCATAAGATTTGTGCGCTGCGAGCGATTGCGCTGCCCGAAGCCCAGGTTTCAAGGCAGTCATATCCACCACATTTACATCCGCGACCTTTACCAAAAGGCTTTGTATGGCCTATTTCTCCTGCGAAGCCACTACTGCCCCTGTAAAGCCGTCCGTCTAAAAAAAGGCCTCCACCTATTCCGGTGCTGATTGTAACATAGATCACATCTTTGTGACCCTTTGCCGCTCCATAAAAAACCTCACCTACTACGGCAGCGTTGGCATCGTTTTCAATCTGTACAGGACATTTAAAAGCTTTTTTCAGCAGATCTCCAAATGGAACAGGTTCGTTCCAGTGCAGGTTTGGAGATTGATAAACCAGGCCGCTTTTATGATCTAAAAATCCGGCTATACAAACGCCGATCCCTTTTAACTTGCTGTCAGCCTTTAAGTCACTTTCCTTTTTGCCTTTAGATAACAAAGAACCAATTGCTCCAATAATTGCTGATGGTTCTTCTGGAGTAGGCGTTTTAATTTTTTCTTTAAATAATATTTTGCCTCTACTATTAATCAACAACAGTAAAATCTTGCTTCCGCCAATATCTACTGCACAATAATTATGATCATTCATAAAATATTACTCCTTCTTAGCGGTGTCTTCAGCTGAAGGAGCTATCTTCTTCTCGTATAGATAATCTTCGTATATGTACATTAACTCTTTGTCAAAGAGGGTTCTTTTTAAATCTACAGTAACTGCACGCACAGATTTCAGTAATTCAGCAGCTTCTTCATCGGAAAGATCTATGCCGTACTCTACAAATTTCATTTTAATTGCTTTTGAACCCGAATGCTTGCCGATTACAATCTGTCTTTCCAGGCCGACTTCTTCGGGTTTGAAAATTTCATATGTTTCGGGATGTTTAAGAACACCGTCAGCATGAATTCCAGATTCATGAGCAAAAGTATTGGTTCCAACGATTGGTTTAGAAGGATAAAGCTGCCTGTTTGATGCCCGGGCCACATATTCACACAGGTTACGAAAATCTTTCGTTTGCATCCCTAAGTTTACGTCAAATAAATGCTTCAGGGCCATCGCAACTTCTTCCAGGGCAGCATTACCCGCCCTCTCGCCAAGACCATTTATAGTTACACCCATAAACTTTGCTCCTGCTTTTAACCCGGCTAAAGTATTGGCTGTAGCCATTCCAAAATCATTGTGGGTATGCATCTCAATATCCATGTCGGTTCTTTCAATCAGTTCGGAAATAGTACTGTATGTTTTAAAAGGTTCAAGAGTTCCGATAGTATCACAAAACCTTAACCTGTCAGCGCCTGCTTCCCTGGCCTCGTTGGCAAACTGAACCAGAAAGTCCATATCAGTGCGGGAAGCATCTTCAGCATTAACCGAAATGTATAAACCTTTGTCTTTTGCGAATTTAACTGCCTTTATCATATTTTCAAGAACCCATTCTCTTGAAGTTTTTAGTTTATGGTTAATGTGTATATCTGAGGTAGAAATAGATATAGCAACAGCATCTACACCACACTCAAGCGAATGCTTTAGATCTTCAATATTTGCCCTGTTCCATGCCATAATGCTTGCCTGTAAATTGTAAGAAACCATTTCTTTGATGACATCTTTTTCATCTCCGCCCATTACCGGGACACCTGCTTCAATCTGATGCACACCAATATTGTCCAGCATCTTGGCAATGCGCAATTTTTCCCTGTTTGAGAATACCACCCCTGCTGTTTGTTCACCATCGCGTAAAGTTGTGTCGACCAGCATAGGCATTTTATTATTTAAAGCTTCCTGAAACCTTTTCATTGTTAAATCTCCTTTGCTTTAACGCTATTATTTAGCCGAGACGCAGTTCTTCAGAGCGTTTTGTCGCTTCCCTTACTGCTTTTATCAGGCAGCTTCTAAAACCTGCTTCCTCTAGAATGAGCAAAGCTGAACTGGTAGTTCCGGCCGGCGATGTTACAATATTTCTTAATTCTGCCGGATGCTGTGCATTTGAATCAAGCATTTTTGCAGCGCCGATAACATTTTGAATAACCAGCTTTGTGGCAACATCTCTCCTGATTCCGACTGATACCCCTGCATCGATCATTGTTTCTATAAATAGATAAACATAAGCAGGGCCGGTTCCGCTCAAGCCTGTAGCAGCATCCATCAGGTTTTCCGGCAGACGTATTGATAATCCAAGCGGCTTGAGCAAACGCTCTACTTCTTTACGTTCATCGTCGGTTACGCTTTCTCCAGTGCTGATAACTATTGCTCCCTCACCTATTAAGCAGGGTGTATTCGGCATCAAACGAATCACCTTGGTACCTGGAAACAGGCAGCTCTCTATATAGTTAATTGTAATGCCCGCAGCAACCGATACAAATACCTGATCAGGCTGGACCAACGGCTTAACTGCATATAGAAGTCCTTCAGTGTCCTGCGGCTTTACAGCAATAAAAACGTGCTTGCAAAGGGGTATGAAATCATCAAGGCTTGAGGCTGCATTAGCTTTAACTTCTGAGGCCAGTGTTTTTTTTCTTTCTTCGTTTAAATCATAAAGATAGACCTCATTCGGGTCAACTACTCCCCGCCCAATCATACCTCTTGCCAGGGCTGAGCCCATAGCGCCACAGCCTATTAAACCAATATTATTTATGCTCATAATTATTTTCCCCCTTAGATATCTTAGGAAATATTCTATCTGAATCATGTTATGAATGCAAGTTAAGAATAATAGGTAAAGGCCAATTAAGAAAATAAAAACGCACTTTAAAGTGCGGTTTTCATACAGAGCTTTCAAGTAAGTATTTAAAAAA
Source organism: Syntrophomonadaceae bacterium (assembly GCA_003564055.1). Classification (GTDB taxonomy): domain Bacteria; phylum Bacillota; class Dethiobacteria; order DTU022; family DTU022; genus T3SED10-7. The sequence continues at coordinate 3,634 of PWSG01000077.1, read as the reverse complement.
GCATAGTTAAATTAGAGAAGAGCTACTTAAGCGTTTCAGTTTTTGATTCAAAAAGGTCTCTGTCGTAACGGAAACAGTGCTGGGCTTCCGAGGAAAGGCACGAACATCCGGCGGTGATCATGGATGTTATATTTTTGCCAACTCCCGGACCTAGCATTAAGCCCTGGCCGCACATGCCAACAGCTAAAATCAGACCTTCAAGGCCGGGCGCATAATCTATAATAGGTACACCGTCGGGGGTCATGGGGTAACAACCACGCCAGATACGACGGATAAGCAAATTATTAAAACTGGGGATTAGTGAAATCATTCTACTGGCTAAAACTGGCAAAAATTCGGAAAGTGATTCACGATCTGTGCCAATAAAAAGCTCTTTAGGGGTATAACAAAAGATAATCTGGCCTTCATTATTTTGACCAAAATAAAAATTAGCGGTTTTTCCTTCCGGGCCGGGTCGCAGATCTACTACCAGTGGATCAAGGAAATGCTCAATTGGAGCTGAAATTCCAGCCTCATGTGCATCAGGGATTACCGGGATTTCGATGCCCAGAAGCGGGCCATGTTCTGCGGCGTCTGAACCGGCAGCCAGCACGATCCACTCGGCATTGTAGCTGCTTTTATCTGTTTTTACACCGGTTATTTTGTCGCCTTTGCGCAGATAGCCGATTACTTTTTCGTTAAATTTATATACTGCTCCGTGTTTTTCAGCCTGACGCTGAAAAGCAATTGGAGCCAAAATTGATGAAACCTGTCCATCGTCAGGGGAATAAGTTCCGCCCAGTAAACTTTCACGGTTAATACCCGGGATAAGCTCTTCGATTTCTTTCGCTCCTACCCACTCAATTTTCATACCACACTCTTTCTGGTATGGAATTAAATCTTTTAGGGTTTTTTCAATTTTGCTGTCGTAAACGGGAAAACAATAGCCTCCCGGTTTCCAGCCAATATCAAACCCGTATTTCTCTTCCCATGTGGAAAACATATCGATGCTGAAAAGGCAGGTAGATATTTTGCCGGGATCAGAGTGAGTTGCCCTTACTCCGCCGATGGCCGTTTTGTTTTCACCCTGTCCTGCCGAGGCACGCTTATCAATTACCAGCACATTTAAACCGGCTTCAGCAAGCTGATGGGCAGCAGGGTTGCCAACACTTCCGCAACCGACGATTATAACATCGTAATTTATATTATTGGCCGACATTGTCTGCCTCCTCTTTCTCTTCCATTTTTACATGATCGGGCCCGTTTCCAGCAATAAAATCTCCAAGGTGTACTTCGGCAACCAGGGGTCGGTGAGTAGGCAGGGTAATTTCTGACATTGGGATGCCTTCTTCACGATACAAGCGCAGAATTAAGTCGTTGCATGTTTTACCGTTACATCCGCCCAGGCCGGCACGAACAGCAGCTTTCAGCTGATTCATATCACGGATTCCCGCTCTGATCGCATTTACAATTTCACTTTTTCTTACTCTTTCACAGCGGCAGATGATCGGATCTTCTTCAGACAGGGATGTTCGAACAGGCTGCCCTGCTTCGATTTCCCTGATCATAAAACCGGCTACCTTTAACTTATCTTCATCAGGCACTTCGAGGAGCAAAAGTCTTCTGCTGTTTTGTGATGTCCTGTCTTTATAGGCGATAACCTTCCCCCTGCCTACTATTTCGCCTTCCATGCCTGTAGTAGTTACTTCTTTGCCAAGCGGAATAATATCATTTACAAACTCGTAAGGCATTACAAGCAAAGCTTTTTTCCGTTCCGGATCATAATCATTTACAACAAGGGCGATAGCCAGGCCGGGGCAGGCTAAAACGCACTGGCCGCAGCCGATACAGTCTTTGCTGTATTCCGGCAGCGATAAGATCGAATCCTGCATAGAGATGCAGTTGTTAGGACAGGTTTCTGTACAGGGGTTGCAGGGTATTTCCTGCATACAGCGTATCAGCGGATAAACTGATGCATCAGAATCCTCAGGCTTAAACGGTTTGCTTTCAGCAGCATGGTGTTTAAGGGTAGCGCCAAAAGCTTCCCAGTCACTTGGAACAGGAAGATCTATACCCATTCCCTGGGCCATTCGGCGTCCGATAATCTTCCCGGAAAATATTGCTGCTGAAGCTTCGGCAATTTCTTCTGCATCACCAGCGGCATAAGCTTCAATTCCGTACTCCCTGGCTTTTTGAAGCAATTCGTTAACCGGACTTAAGCCGACGGCCATTAAAACAGTATCCACATCAAAAGCGCGTTCTGTGTTTTTAACAGGTTTAAAGTTTTCATCAATTTCGGCAATAATTACCCGTTCTACATTTTCAATGCCTTCTATTTTAAGAACAGTATGTGAGGTATAAACAGGTACGCCAAGACGCTTGATTTTATCTTCGTGAACCTTATAGCCTCCGCACTCAGGCATAGCTTCGACCAAACCTACCACATCAATCCCGGCCTGCAGGGCATGATATGCTCCGATCAGACCAACATTTCCGCCACCGATAATAAACAATCTTTCAGCGCATTTTACAAGGTCACGGTTAACAAGGGTCTGGAAGGCTCCGGCACCGTAAACTCCTGCCAGGTCAGCTCCTGGAAAGGCGAGGCTTTTTTCACGGGCTCCGGTGGAAAATAAAACTGTTTTCGGTTCAATAAGTTTGTATTTGCCGTTTCCGGAGACACCAAATTTGCCATCACTGAAAACACCGACTACCGTTGAATTAAGCCAGGTTTTTATAGTTGGCAGATGGCTTAGATCACCGGCAAGAATATGGCCGATTTCGACCCCTCTTAAACCGGCATAACAGTCGGCCACTGAACCAAAGAAATTATGGGTTTGCAGGCTGAGCTTGCCGCCCAGTTCCTGCTTGTCGTCAATAATTAATACATCAACCCCAACATTACCCAGTTCTATAGCAGCGCTTATGCCGGCAGGCCCGCCGCCAATGATTAAAACATCGGTTTTAACGACTTCGGGTTGAGCATTTATTATTTCAGGCAGTTCTAAACCAGGCAGATGAGGCGGCCCTTCAACACTTTTTATCTGCATGCCCGCTGTAACGGCAGTCATGCAGCCCTTGACCGGTTTTCCGTCTGCTACAACCATGCACTGCGAGCACTGTCCGTTGACACAGTAAACACCCTGGGCACCACCGTCACGGTGGTGATGCCCGAATACGGTAACACCGGCGGCATAAAGAGCTGTAGTTATAACTTCACCTTCACGGGCAGTATATTCCCTGCCGTTGAAAGTAAACCGTAATTCAGGAACTATAATGGGAGGCAGGATCGGGTGATTGCTAATCCTGCGTTGTTCCTGCTTTTCTATCACCTTTTCTTGATCACCAGTATAAGTGCTGTATAGAAGCTGCGGTTTTTCTGCAGGTGACTGGATCCAGGAGCCGGGACGCAGCAGCAGAAAATATTGTAAATACTCTTCGGCTGAGCTGCAAAGTATTTTTTGTTCAGTGCTGGCAGCGTGCCCTCTGATCAGTTCCTTGCGTTTTTGAGGGCTTAGTACAAAAGTAAATATATCTGAAGTTTCTCCCGCCGGAAAACCGGCAAGTTCATTTAGTGTGAAAAGCTTGCTGCCCTTTGGCAATTTATCAGGTAATCCCGGGTTAAATGTAATTATTATTTCTGGTTTCACACTGT
>PWSG01000065.1 GCA_003564055.1 Syntrophomonadaceae bacterium | reverse complement strand
TTAAGCTGGAATTAATCCTGTCCGAAAAAGGAGTCAGGGTGGACCACCCTGAGGTTTTGCGAATTGTAAAAGAAGCCGGGGCAAGGGTTTTGGGAAAACGGGTTTATTTTTCCCACCAACTTATTAAAGAGGCTTTAAATAAAGTTCCACACACCTTTACCCTGGCCGCCAGGGATCCCAGTTTTGACCTGACATTCCCTCATCCGCATAATCTTTTTTATACCAGGACTTCTACAGGTGCTTTAAATTATTGTTCGGAAAAAAATGAATATCACCCGGTTACCCTGGAAGCAGCTGGCGAATTTACCCGGTTGTCCAATCAGCTGGCAAATATCGATTTTTGTTCCCTGCCTTCCACCCAATTGAAAGATGTGCCACCCGAAACAATTGACATTCATACACTGTATACAGTTTTACAAAACACAACAAAACACATCTGGGTCCAGCCTTATGGAAAAGATAGTATTAAATATCTTGTTCAAATAGCTGAAGCTGTAGCAGGCGGCAAAGCGAAACTTAAAGAAAGGCCGATAATCAGTATGATTGCCTGTTCTAATACGCCGCTGGATTATAAAGCTATGGACCTGGAAGTTCTCCTGCAGTGCTGCAAGTATGGTATTCCAATCCAGGCCTGTTCTTTGCCGACGGGAGGGGCTAATGCTCCTGTAACATCCCAGGGATTGGCGTTGATGGCTGCAGCAGAAGTTATGGCAATTATTGTTCTTGCCCAGCTAATTGAACCCGGTACACCGGTTTTAGCCACACCGTTACTGTTTACAATGGACATGCTGACAACCAGCACGCTGCAGTCTCCGATTGATGTAACCATGGGCCGCATGGCGGCTGTACAACTTTTTGCCGAGGGCTATGGCCTCCAGGCTCATACTTACGGAAGCGGATCGGATAGTAGTATTGTGCTTGATGGGCAAAATATGATCGAAAGAACTTCAATTTCGCATCTGGTTGCCTTGTCCGGGGCAGCTGTTCTTGGCGGGGCTGGGCAGTTAGAAACAGCAAAAACTATCAGTCCGCTTCAACTGATCATTGATAACGATATTTTCGGCATTGTCAGGCATTTAAAGGCAGGCATGGCAATTAACGATGATACGCTGGCTTTTAAAGAAATTATGGGCTTGACGGGGAGGGAAGCGTTTATTTCAATGGACCATACCTTTAGATATTTTCGTAAGACTGTCCGGCCCGAGGGTTTTTTTCGTGACACACGTAATGCATGGGAAAAAGACGGATCTAAAAGCCTGCTTGAACGAAGCAGAGATATATATGCATCTATACGGAAAAACTACCAGGATTTCAGTCTTTCAGAGGATATTTCCAGGGAAATTGAAGAGATAATAATGCTGGCAGATAAAGAGCTGAGCAGATCAAAAGGTAGCCGGTTTTAAGCGGTTCAGATAAAGTTTTGTACAAAGCTTAAACGCGGGCTCATTTAAATATCTTCGGAAGGCAAAAAAAAGTAGTTAAAAAATGTTCTGAACTGTCTATTGAGCAAGTTGCGTTTCCAAGTCTATTTCCTCGAGCATTCAGGGTTATCTTCGTCGATGTGAATTTTAAGACAAAAGTTTTCGGGGTGCTTAGGTGTCACATTTTTATAATGGTTTCTTACGATCTCCATATCTTTTTTGTAATCACCGGTGGGCATAAAATTAGGGCCCACTGCGGCTTCTTTCTTGGCGTAATCAAGATGAGTAAGGACAATAGGCACATTGGCTTTTAGCGCAGCCTGGTAAAAGCCGGTTTTCCACTTGCACTGGTGTTTCCTGGTGGCTTCGGGAGTGATTAAAATAGCGAGATCTTCTTTAGTATTTATGAGCAGTTCGGCTATTGCGTCAACCATGGTTCCTGTTTTTGACCTGTCAATTCCCAGGGCCCCGGCTGACAGCAAAACATTTTTCAGCGGAAAATATTTTAACCATTCTTTTTTAATTAAGAACCTGACCGGATACTTCATTTTATAGAAACCGGCCATGGCAAAAAGCAGGTCAAAGTTACTTGTATGCGGGCCGCCGACAACTACACATTTCTTAATATCTCTCGGGATAGTGCCTTTTTTTGTCCAGCCGCCGATGGCAAATAAAAACATGGCTATCCAGTTTAACAAATAACCTCCTCCTCCATAGAGAGCTAAAGGTATTTTAACACTATTTATGATTATTGCAACCGGAAACCTTTTTAATTCCAGGGTAGCTAGTCAGGCATAGCCCGCTAAAGCCGAAAGGAACGGTGGAACCGTCCCATGGCGCCGCTTATCATTTAACAAGGGTAATAAACTGAATAGTTACATTCCAGGTTTTGCCTTCACACCGGCAGCAAGTTGCCATTCGAATAAAAATTTAGTTTATATTTTTAGCCATTCATATAAGTTCCACTCAACAATAATGATAAAGGAAAAGGAAAATATTTATTGAATATAAGAAAAACAAGGTTGCCGTTAAACATAGTGCAATTATTATTTACAGTACGTTTTCTGGTCTAAAATGATTTAAAGATTATGTCTAAAACGGGTTTGACACGAAAAAGGAGGCTTATAATAATGACAGAACAATATCTGCAAACTGCTGATGCACCGGCTGCTGTCGGACCATATAGCCAGGGGGTAAAGACAGGAAACTTTGTTTTTGTTTCCGGACAAATGCCTGTTGACCCGGTTACGGGGGAGGTTGTAAAAGGTAATGCTGCGGTAAAAGCAGCCCGGTGTATGAAGAATGTATTGTCTATACTTGCACAGGCAGGCCTTACTGCTGATAATATTATTAAAACTACGATATTTTTAACGGACATGAATGATTTTGGACAGGTCAATGAAGCGTATGCCGGTTTTTTCAAAGGAAACTATCCGGCGAGGTCATGTGTTGAAGTTTCCAGGCTGCCAAAGGATGTCAGTGTAGAGATAGAAGTAGTTGCAAGACTGTAAATCGCAGATCATTTTTACCTGATCCATATAAGAATTTGAAAGTGGGGCTTATAAATGTGGCATTTTAAAAAGCCCGACCAGACTGATCGGGGCAGCACAAAGTTCGGGTGGCCTTATATATTGGGCAAAGCAGCCCGCACTACTTTAGTGGTTATCATTCTTTCTATTTTGATCTTTTTATTGTTATTTTATGCTGACGCTTCGGCTGTGCAATACGGTGATTTAAACGGTGACGGCAGGATTGATGTACAGGACGCAGTTGCGGTTATGAGGCATACTTTAGGCATGGAGCTCCTCTCCGAAGCAGATATAATTCTTGCTGATGTAAACGGCGACGGAGCAGTAAATGTTCAGGATGTCAGCTTAATTATGCAGAAAACTTTAGGTTTGATCGAAATATTTCCCGTTAGTTCAGGTTCCGGATCACATTTAGTTGAAAAAGTTATTATAGCTGACGGTATATCTCCCGGATTTAAAATAGTGATTGTTATACTCAAGGTGCCTGATCCGGAGAATTACAGGGTTGAGATTAAAGGCGTTTCATTGAATTTCAGTGATGAGCTTGAGGCTTTTGTAGGTGAGGTTAAAGAAAGTGACGCTGCCAAAGATAAAGTAGCTGTATATGGCCTGTAATTATTATTAAAGAGCGAATTACATAATAGAGAAAGCTTAAACCGGGAGTGAAGCAGTTGAAGAAGGACAAGCCCATTAAGAGCGCAGCTACATACCCGGCTGTGAGAATAGCGGCTGCTGTGGGAGGACTCTTTGTAATAGTTATTACTGCTTTGGTGCTGTTTGGCCCAATTCAGGCCCGGAGTGTTTTTGAGCAGATATTTAGCGCTGAACCTGAAAGTGAAGTAAGTGAAAAAAATATAGAAATTGATTTGGCCCAGTTTGATGAAGGGCTGGAAATGGTTGAAGAAAACAACGCTGTTGTTGAAATTATTGGCTTTGAGCCGATGTCTGATAGTATTTGCCTTGCTATTCGCTTAGAACAGGTTCCCGCTTTCAGGATAAACCCCGGCTTTGATGAAGATTCAGATCCCGGGGCAATGAGGCAGCAATTGGATGAAAGGTTAAAGCAGATCTACCTAATTGATCAGAATGGTCAGAAATATCAGTACCAGGGCGGCAATTTTGTTGCCGAGCATACATATTATAGTGGCTGCACAAAAGGAGCTGCCTGGTCGTCAGAAGTCCTGCTGGAGCTCCCGGAGCTAAGTGAAAAGGCTCAAACTCTGACCATGGTTATCACCTTATCCGGAGATGAAAAACTGAAAAAAGAGATTTCCCTTTCATCGTTAGAAGAGGTTGGAGAATGCAGTTTGCCCGGTGTCAGGATAACATGGTAAAGCTGCTCTTTTTTTATTATAGAAATTGGAGATTAAAATCTTGCGTACAGATCACAGGTTTTATTATGAAGACTCGCGGGATATGAGCGAAATTAAGAACGCCAGTGTTGACCTGGTTATAACTTCACCGCCGTACCCGATGATTGAAATGTGGGATAAACAGTTTGCCGGATTTAATAGCGAAATAGAATCGGCCCTGCAAAACGGTGATTATAACAGGGCTTTTGAAGCGATGCACTGTGAGCTTGACAGGGTTTGGAGTGAACTGTTCAGAGTGATGAAAGATGGTGCTATGGCCTGTATCAATATTGGTGATGCGACCCGAACTTTTAATAAACGCTTTCAGCTTTTTTCAAACCATGCCCGGATCCAGAGGAAATTTGCCAGTCTCGGCTTTGATACAATGCCCTTGATTACATGGCGCAAACAGACAAATGCTCCAAACAAGTTTATGGGTTCAGGAATGCTGCCGGTCGGCGCTTATGTAACCTTAGAACACGAATATATTTTGCTATTTCGTAAAGGCTTAAAAAGAGAATTTCCCACAGCGGAAGAGAAGCTTAATCGAAGACATAGCGCTTACTTTTGGGAGGAGCGCAATACCTGGTTTTCCGACCTGTGGGATTTTAAAGGGACCAGGCAGGCAGTTAATAATCTTAATATGCGCAGCAGAAGTGGAGCTTTCCCCCTTGTTTTGCCATTCCGCCTGATTAATATGTATTCAGTTTATGGCGACACAATATTGGATCCTTTTTCCGGAACGGGTACCACAGCCCTGGCTGCAATGGCTACCGGTAGAAATAGCGATAATTATGAACTGGATGAAAGTTTTTCGATTCCTTTCAGGAACAGCGTTTTTACCGCGATCCGGGAAATGCGAGAGCATAACCGGGAAAGGATCAGAAAGCATCTTGAATTTGTTAAGAACTACCAAAGCGATAAAGGCAGCTTAAAACATAAAAACAGCTATTTTGGATTTCCAGTCATGACCAGGCAGGAAGAAGATTTAAAACTGTTTTACCCAAAGTCTGTTCGTGAAGTTGAAAAGGACAACTACCAGGTTAAATACTTCGAAGACCAGTCTTTAAAGACCCTTGAACCGGAATACCTGGCCCAGCAGCGGCTTCGTTTTGCCACCGGTATCGATTCTGCTGATTAGCGCCTCTTATTCATATTTATTGCGACAGGCAAAGACCTGGCCAGCTTATTTTTTCTGCTTCCAGGTTAATCTTTTGCCCTGGATAATTACTTCAGTGCCGTATTTTTCTCGTAGTTTATCCCTGGCGGCTGTTAACTTTTTGTCTTTTTCGTTTTCGGCTTCCGGCTGCAAAATGGATAACTGGGTGCCCTGATCGAACCCCGAGACCTGGATTCCCGCCAGGCGCCAGGGAGGTTTGCCGCAGTGAGCAATAAATAAATCCTTGGCTGCCAGGTATATTTCTTTATCATCTAAGATAGCCTCAGCAAATGTTTTGCTGCGGGTTATGGTTTTGAAATTTTTGTAGCGCAATTTTATGGTAATTGTTCCAGCTGTAATTCCCGCGGATCGCAGGCGGTAACCTACACCTGCGGAAAGCTCCATCAGTACGGTCAGGATAGCTTCACGGTCATAAATATCTTCGGGAAAGGTAGTCTCTTCCGAAATTGATTTGGCTTCATGCTCAAGTTCAAGTTCCCGGTTATCGATCCCGCGAGCATAATCTTGAACAATTCCGGCACTGGTTCCAAGCATCCTGACCAGGGAACTCACAGGGTGAAGGGTTAAATCTTTAACTGTTTTAATTCCGCAGCGGTTAAGCTTTTTTTCTGCCACCGGACCAATGCCCGGCAGTGTCCTGACCGGAAGCGGCCACAGCAAATCTTCTACTTCTTGCGGCCACAGGGTTCCGGTGTTGTCTGGTTTTGCCTGTTCGCAGGCTATTTTTGCCAGTAGTTTGTTGATTGAGATGCCAACACTGATCGGCAGCCCGAGTTCTTTTCTTACTGCGGCATGAATGGTTTTTCCGATACTGCAGCCGCTTCCTTTTTTTACAGATAAATAAGCCTCGTCAATGGAAACAAACTCGATATCCGGCGTAAAGCGTTCAAATATTTCCCGGACTTGCTGGGATACTTCTTTATAACGGAACATACGGCCCCTGACAACAACAGCTTCAGGACAGAGAGAGAGCGCTTTTTTCATTGGCATAGCTGAGCGCACGCCGAACTTTCTGGCTTCGTAAGAACAGGTGGAAACTACACCTCTCCCCTCAGGGCTGCCGCCGACAAGAACCGGTCTTCCCCGTAGAACAGGATTGTCGAGCTGTTCAACTGAAGCAAAAAAGGCATCAAGATCACATAACAGGATGTCCCGAACTTTCTTCATGAAGCTATCGTAAAATTTTTTACAGGCCCTGTCAATTAAGTTAAATAGATTGCTTTCATGGTTTAACTATTTATCCTTTCTTAAATGTTTTAAAGAGCAGCAAGTTTTTACGGAAGAGATTCAGCCTTGCAGCTGCCATAACAAACTGATAAATTTAAAATAGGCGTTTTTTAGGTTATAGCCAGGTTGAGCTGTTATTAAGATTTAAATCTGCGATTTCCCCGACAGATTTTCAAAGGTTGCAAACTTAGGCGAAAGCATTTTTGACGGATCGGGATGTTTAATATGCTTAGCAGGGGCAAAAAAAACAGAGGCTTTTATAAAGGATCTAACGGCAAAGGGTTGATAGGAGCAATAAGAACTCTGCCCTCACACCTTCTTGCCGTATTAATGCTTGGTATTGTTTCCCAGGTGAGCCAGGTTCTTTTTTTGCGGGAATTGTTGATGGTCTTTCACGGCAATGAACTTTCTATCGGTTTAATCCTGGCTGCATGGTTGGTCTGGGTTGGTGTTGGCAGCCGGTTAGGAGCAATACTTGTTGAAAGGTCAAATCGCTCCCTGTTTCTTTTTTCCTGCAGCGTCGCAGCTGTTCTGCTTATAGTTCCCCTTACAATTTTTGCAATGCGTGTTTTGCGTGGGTTTTTTGATCTGCCTCCGGGCGCCTATCTTTCCCTGTTCGATATGGCATTATCCTGTTTTTTGTTGACAGCGCCTGCCTGCCTGATTATAGGGGCACAATTTGTTATGTTGTCAAAAATATGGAGGGAAAGCGATCGTGCCGAGGATACTTCGGGGACAGGTAAAACCTATGTAGGTGAAGCATTCGGCAATATGCTGGGTGGCATCCTCTTTACCTTTATTTTAGTTCATTATCTTAATGCTTTTCAAACTGCTGTCCTGGTCGTTCTTCTTATGTTAGGTACTGCTATTTTCATGAACCGCAAGGTTGTTCCTGCAGGTTTAAGACGGAAAGGGTTTCAGCCGCCTTTGCTTATTGGATTAATGGTCCTGGCTGCAGCGGTATATCCCCTGCTTGAAAGTCTCGATCAGCAGGCTTATCGCCTGCAGTGGCAGGTCTATTCTCCGCAGCATGAGCTTATCGATACATACCAGTCAAAACACGGCACTATTGCCGTTTTAAAACTTGAAGACCAGTATAGTTTCTTTCAAAGTGGGCACCTGGTTTTCAGTACTGCCGGGCCCGAAGCAGAACTCGTGGGGATGGAAGAGCAGGAGGCGGTTGAGTTTGCCCATTTTGCCCTGGTCCAGCATCAAAACCCCGCGAGGGTTTTACTGATTGGCGGAGGGCTGCGTGGTGTTCTTCCAGAAATTATCAAGCATCCTGTAGAAAGGGTTGACTATATTGAGTTAGACGAAATGCTGACCGCAGCGGCAAAGCCCTATGTTTCGGAAAGCACACTGTCAGCCTTATCTGATCCGCGTGTCAACCTGATTCATGCTGACGGCCGTCTTTTTTTGAAAGCAGCTGAGGAAAAATATGATCTGATAATTGTTGACTCGCCCGATCCTGCTACTGCAGTTTTAAACCGCTATTATACAAGGGAATTCTTTACAGAGGCTGAAGCGCTGCTTGACCCGGAAGGAGTTCTGGTTACCGGGGCAATATCCACACCTGACCTGCGGGGCAGGGCAGTGGCTAACCGTAATGCGGCAATATATCATACCATGAACCAGGTTTTTTCACGGGTTCTTCCGGCAGGCGGTCATTTTATTTATTTTTTTGCCACCAACAGTCCCGGGCATATTTCACTTGATCCTCTTATTTTAGCAGAGCGTTATCGTGAAAGAAGTATTGAAGCAGAAGGTTTTTCTGCTCATCACTTCCAGACTCTTTTAGAAGATACCCAGCTTCGCCGCATCAACTGGGTGATTTGCAACCATGGACGCAGCAGCGAAGCCCACCTGCAAGGACCTGAAGCGGTACCGCTGATAATTCCTACTGTTGAGGAACAAAAATCTGAGGAGAAAAAACAGCCGCCAGTTGAGGAACAATATTTTATCAATACCGATTTTAAACCGATTGGCTACTTCTATACCCTGATGTTCTGGGATAACCTGACCCGCGGGGACCGGGTTGAAACTTTTGCCTGGCTCTTATATGTTCAACCCTGGTGGGTCCTGCCTTTAGCTATACTGCCCCTCTTTGTCTTGCTGGTGTTAATAAAGATGGCCGGCCGGAGAAAAAAACAGAACTCTCCTCTTGCCTTTGCCGTACTGCTTGCGATTTTTACAACAGGTTTTTCGACCATGGCTTTGCAGGTTGCCCTGTTGTTTTCATTCCAGAGTATTTACGGTTTTGTCTATGAAATGGTAGGATTGATAGTA
>PWSG01000144.1 GCA_003564055.1 Syntrophomonadaceae bacterium | reverse complement strand
TGCTTAATAACTCTGATCCTATTATTCGTTACAATCTTATAGAAGGCAACACAGCATACAGCGGGGCAGGTATAAAAGTATGGGAGTCGAGCCCCGTTATTGAGGAGAATACTTTACGGCAAAACCGGTCGAGGTATCTCGGCGGAGCAATAGCAGTAGATCAAGGGTCTTCTCCAACGATAAGCGGAAATGAGATAAATAACAACTCTGCTACCGGGGGAGGCGGCATTTCGGTTTATAATTCTGACCCTGTAATAACCGGTAACATTATCCAAAGGAATAATACAATCTGGTATGGCGGAGGTATCTTTATCGCTGCAGCTTCTCCAACAATTGATAGTAATGATATCTCAAAAAACAGAGCTGATAATTTTGGTGGTGGAATTGCAGTTTCCGGAACATCAATGCCGACCATCAGCAATAACCAGATCAATGAAAACTATTCAGAAGAAAGCGGTGGGGGTATAGCTGTTATCGAAGGTTCGGATCCTACAATTATTGATAACATTATCTCTGAAAATACTGTATTACTTGGAGGTGGTGGCATATTTATAAAAGAAGCAACAGCAACAATCAACAGTAATAATATTTTCAAAAATTTGGTTCAGCAGGATGGTGGCGGTATTGCTATTTTAAATGAATCTGCGGCTGATGTTTTTGGCAACATTATTGACGAAAATATGGCCGGTAGAGCAGGGGGCGCAATTGTTATCGGAGATGAATCTGCTTTAGTTTTAGAGGATAATATTATTTCCAATAATGCTGCAGCTGTCGGCGGAGGGCTGCTTGTGCAAAATTCAATTGTAACTATAAATAACAATGTATTAAATGATAATGCTGCCATGGGTGGTTCAGGCGGTGCAATTATTCTGGTTTTAAATGCCTCAGCTGACATAACAGGCAATGAGTTTATCAGTAACTTCGCAGCTGAGTTTGGTGGCGGAATTGTGGCCTATGAACAATCATTAGTTAAATTAAGAGAAAATGACTTCATAGATAATGAAGCTGCCTTGGCCGGAGGAGCTTTTCTCGGCGAGGACGAAGCCAGCATTGATTTGGCTGATCCGGATGATAATACCTATAGCGGTAATATTCCTGAGGATGTTGAAGAAGATCAGGAAGACAATGATGCTGAAAGTACTGATTAAACTTGAAAGCGCAGTTTATCCCGATTATCGTTAAGGGTTTTGCCCGACATTTCATAAATCTTTTTTAAATTTAAAGAACGTATGACGCTAAAAGAACCTGCCCTTAAGGGCAGGTTCTTTTATGAAAATTCTTGCCAGTGTTTAGAAGTCTATAAGTTTGCCTGACAAAGCTAAGTTGACAATCTGTTGTTATTAATTTACGATAGTGCAGCATAAAGGCTCCTTAAAATAATAGGTTGGGAATATAAAAAGGATGTGGCTAAATGATCATAGAAAACATCAGTCCCTATATTTTTGAGATTGGACCGCTGGCAGTGCGCTGGTATGGTCTCATGTTTGCTGTATCTGTATTAACCGGTTTTTATTACATGCGTAAGTATGGTGTAAAAAAAGGGTTTAATGAAGACACTTTATTTGTTATTTTTATGGTTGTTCTCGTTTCCCTTATTGTTGGCGCACGCCTGGTATTTGTGATTGTTAACTGGCAATACTTTATGGCCAATCCGGAACTGATTATTCGCATCGACCGCGGTGGATTGGCCTTTCACGGTGGCTTACTGGGCGGGATCCTTAGCAGCTGGCTGTACTGTTATATAAAAAAAATAAGCTGGCCAAGCCTCGCTGACCTTTCTGTTCCCGGTATTGCTCTCGGATATGCTCTTATTCGCATTGCCAATATTTTTAACCAGGAAATTATCGGTCGCGAAGCAGCTATGTTTTTTTTCGAACGTCACCCCGCTCAAATTTACGGTTTTTTAATTGGAATTGTGCTTCTTTTTCTCCATAACCATTTTGCCCGCAGGGGAGAAGCAAAACCGGGTTATCTTTTCTGGAACTTTGTTCTCGTCTATTCTATCCTCAGAGGATTAATTGAAGAAACATTTCGTGAAAATCCCCTGGTAGCCTGGGGTTATATAAATGAAGCATGGGGAGCCGGTTTTTTTACAACTGTTCAACTTTTTACCCCGGCAATTATCGTTCTTTGCTGCCTGATGCTCTGGAGAATTAAACGAGGTTAAGCATAGCATTATAAGCTATTGACTCTTTATAGTTAGAGGGCTATAATATTAGATATATCAGTATATGAAAATTATATGATAAATCTTGTGTGGAGGAATAGATTGTGACAAGAGCCATTTGGAATGATACTGTGATAGCTGAAAGCGATAAAACAGTTATAGTGGAGGGAAATCATTATTTCCCCCCTTCAGAAGTAAATAAAGAGTACCTGGTTGAAACAGATTACAGGACTCAATGTCCCTGGAAAGGGGAAGCGCATTATTTTAACATAGTTGTCGGTGATGAAATAAATAGAACTGCCACCTGGTCTTATCCTGAGCCCAAGGAAAAAGCGAAGCATATAAAAGGATATTTTGCTTTTTGGAAGGGCGTTTCCGTTGAATAGTAAATTTCAATTTATAAAATTGCTAATAATAATTGGACTTTCAGCTTTCTTTTTGATTATTATAAACGGATGTGCAGTTGGGGAAATAGTAAACGGTTCTCAGACCGAAGCAATGGAAATGGAAGCTAAGGGGGAAAAGGAGATGGATGAACTGCGTGAACGCCTAACGGAACTACAGTATTCTGTTACCCAGGAAGACGCAACCGAACCTCCTTTTAGAAATAAGTACTGGGATAACAAAGAAAAAGGCATATACGTTGATATAGTATCGGGTGAACCTCTTTTTAGTTCGATTGACAAATATGATTCCGGAACGGGTTGGCCCAGTTTTACCCGACCAATTGATTCAGAAAGCATAGTGGAAGTGGAAGATACAGGCCATGGAATGGTGCGTACAGAAGTGCGCAGCAGGGAAGCAGATTCCCATCTGGGTCATGTTTTTACAGATGGACCCGATCCTTCCGGCTTAAGATACTGCATAAATTCCGCAGCCCTGCGCTTTATTCCCAAAGATGAACTTACCGCGCAGGGGTATGGTCGTTATCTTGACCTTTTTGAATGATCTGGTAAACTAATCGATTGCAGTGGACTGTAAATAGCCCTTCAAGTATTTTACTCAAATAGCAAAACTTGAAGGGCTTTTACTTAAAGTTTTTTATTACACAGTAATTAATAAGCACATGTTTTAATATACATTTGACCTGAAACAAGATCAGCTTGAGTTGGCAGGGCAATAGCTGTGAAGATTCAAGAATATGAAAAGGCAGGAGGCAAGAATGCAGTATAGCGGGATTATGCCTGAAAAAAATAATAAAAGAAATCATGAACCCAAAAACTACAGTATATTTCTATTTGTAGTTTATTTTATAGTTTTTAGCGCCTTTTTTGATACGCATGCGCAGATGCCGGTTCTAACTCCTTATGCTTTGTCGCTCGGAGCAGGACCTTTTGCTTTGGGTGTCGTGATCGGTTCATACTCCCTTTTTAACATAGTTGGCAATTTCACAGGTGGGATGTTAATAGATCGTGTAAGCTGGAAGCTCCCCCTTTTCTCAGGCTTAACGGGTGTTTTTATTATCCTGCTGCTTTATACATTTGCCGAAAATACCATCCATCTAAGCATGGTCAGGGCGGGGCATGGTTTTATGGGCGGAATTCTGGTTCCTGCTGCCCTGGCCAGCCTGATTGGAAGAGCCCAAAGCAGTTCATTTCAAAGGTCCCGCCTGGCCCTGTTTGGTGCCGCTATCGGCCTGGCAGCAGTAACAGGCCCGCTGGCAGCGGGGTTAATCGCGAATGAGTACGGCTATCATGCTGTCTATTACTTTCTTGCCTCTCTTATGTTAACTGCATCAATTGCTGCAGTTTCTCTTTTTACCAGGCACAGGTCTTCATCAGCCCCTGGAAAATACCCCCCAATTTTATTCAGGCAGCTTTATGATAATCAAAAATTGCGCGGTTCCTTTATATTTGCCTTTGGAACGATGGGTTCAACCGGTACGCTTGCCGCTTTTTTACCCGTAAGGGCAAACTTACTGGGTTTAAACAATGCTCAAACAGGGATGCTTTTTGCAACCTTTGCTATGACAGCAATATTTGTTCAAATTATCTGGCCCGGATTTCTAAGAGGCCTTATCAGGAGTGACTGCAGAGGGTGCGTTTGGGGACAGCTGCTTATTGCAGCAGCACTTGTTTTAGCTGCTTCTTTGCAAAAAGTGAGCTTACTATTTGCTGCGCTGTTTTTGTTTGGGATAGGTTTCGGTCTTTCTTTTCAGGGCATGTTGGGGTTGGTAATGGAAGGTTCTCAACCCGAATGGCGCGGAAGGGCAATTGGGATATATTTCGCCTTCTATTCACTTGGCGCTGCGGTAGTGCCGCCTTTAAGCGGTCTTGCCTGGCAGTATATCCCCCTTTTATTCCCTTTTTACACGGCAGCAGCAGTGGCCCTGGTTGCTCTAGTCTACGGAAATAAGGTTGCAGGCAATAATGATTTAGCCTGTAATCCTTAAAAAGATATAATATCTTAAAGTTGACAAGTAAGGTTAGGGGTTCTATATTAGGGATAGCAGAAATCGTAAAATAATGTTTTGGGCTGATTTGACTGTAATTTAAATCAGCTTGAACACATATATAACATAGTTGATTTTAGGAAGTGATATTATTGCCTCGGTCTATGCCTGTTACTTCTTCTTTGCAGGATTACCTTGAAGTGATCCTTAATTTGATCCAGGACAAGAAGACAGCAAGAGTTACCGATATTGCCGATCAATTAAATATTGCCAAGCCCAGCGTGATACAGGCTCTCACTTTGCTGAAAGAAAAGGGGCTGATTACCCAGGATCGCTATGGTCCGGTTGAGCTGACAGCAGAAGGTAAGCGTTATGCTCTTAGGGTTCATCACAGGCATAAGGTGGTTTACGGTTTTTTAACCCAGGTTTTAGGAGTGTCACCTGCTGCAGCTGAAAAAGATGCCTGCCTGATGGAGCACGACTTAAGCGAAGAAACGTTTAAGTGCCTGCTTCAGTACCTGGAAAGTCAGGATATAGATGCTTCGCTAAAAAAAGAAGTTGTCTGGCAGGATGATTTAAAAAATTAGTTTTGCAGCCTTGTGTGCAGTTAATGCTTTTCCCCTATTTAATATATGAAACAGCAAAAAATTCTTTTAAAAAAGAAAACTCAAGGGGAAGCCTTTATACGCCTTTTCAGGCGTTTCAGGCGATGCTTAAGAGCTGACGGACTTAAATCCCTGCTTACTGGATTATTTGGCTTTGCTGTGACCAGCTCTATTGCCTTCTCTGTCATTTTTAAAGCGGACTGGTAATTGCCACACTGGTGTTCGTAATATTTTGCCAGCTCCACATAAGCACCCGGGTTGGACGATTTGTTTTTAACCGTTTTAAGCCAGATTGATTCGGCTTCAGACCACTTATTCTGCTTTTTGTAATACAAAGACAGTTCCAGGGCAGCTTCCTCAGCAAAGGGTTGCACGTTGCTGTTTTCCGCATCGTAGAGATAATTAATTCCTTCCTCTGTACGACCGGACTGCAGGCATAGCTGTCCCATTACCAGCGCTTCGGCAGGGTGTTCTACCAACCTTCCCGCAGCAAGGTTTGATATTCTATCAAGCAAAGTAACCATTGACAATATGTCTAAAATATTATGGTGGAAGACTTTTTTTAGCTGTTCAGTTTGTCCGCGCCGCAGGAAATCAAAATAAACTGCGGGTATTTGATATCCAGGGATGTCATCAAAGCGCTTTATTCCGAGCAGGGCTTCTTCGAGGGCTCGCAGTGAACGTGATGGAAGCCTCTTTTTCCAGAGCAGGCGCGCAAACTGCAGCAGATCCAGGTGCAGGGGTGGTGCTGTCAGATCAAAACCAGCCAGAGTTTGGCGGGTTTGGATTAGGGGCAGGTCGAAAAGTTTTCCGTTGAAGCTAACCAGGTGAGGATAGTTTTTCGCTGTTGCGGCAAAGTGGCTTAAAACTGCTTTTTCCTCTGCAGGTTGTCGCAGAAAATACTGACGCAGCATAAAACAACTGTCATCAAGCCAGCCTATACCGATCAGGAAGGCCCAGGTTCCGGTTCCTCCAGCCAGACCGGTAGTTTCGGTGTCTAAAAATAATGATTGTTGTGGTTTAAAGTTTCTCAGGCCATAACTTCTGGTGGACAGGGTCAGGTCCTTTCCACTACAGGAAAGAACTCCGGATAAAATTGTGTTTCCATGTTTATATTCCAGTGGATAGCAGGTCTCACGCATGTAACATGGCCCGAAAGGAGTTTCTTCTGTATTTCCCTGACCCGGAAGGTCAAAGAACAGGTCGCGGTCGTGTTTACTGGTAAGGTTATCGGCCAGTTCACCGCCTGTGATAATCTCACCCGTTTGGCGCAGTTTACTTAAACGTGAACGCAAGTTCCTTCTCACTTCAGGATCACCTCGAGCAGCTGCAGGGCCGGCTGTTTTCCTTCTCCATTTTCCTGCCCGGTTGGTCCGACGCATGAAGGACAGCCTTCGGCACAACGACAGTCTGTAATTACTTTACGCACTGCTTTAAATATATCGCGATAGATTTGATATATTTCCTGGCTGTAACCGACACCGCCCGGAAAGTTATCATAAAGGTAAAGGGTGGGCAGCCCTGTAAATGGAGCCTTGACCTGGCTAACTGCCCGCAGGTCGCGCGGATCACCCATTAGAAAGAGGGAAGCTACCTGGGGCATTACGTTAGCGAGGCTGATTAATCCCGCCTGAACGGCTGACAGAGGCATAGAACCCAGGGAGTCGGGTGGAAATGAGATCCAGAAAGCGCTGGTATGCATTTCAGTTTCCGGCAGGTCAACCGGCCCCGCTCCAAGGTTTTCGTGGGTGTTAAAGCGAATTTTTTTAAACATTGAGACCAGGGCGTTAATTCGCACTTCACCCCAGGCCAGCTTGACCGTTCCGTTTTCTTCTTCGAAAGTGTCGAGTATTTTTAAGTCGACAGAGAGGTTGGCATCAGTAAAGTAATTGACGTTTACTTGGCGAACATAGGCTTTTTTTTCAGCAAAGTCGAGTTTTTCAACCTGATACTGCAGCCCTGCGTGCATATAAATAGCTTCCTCGTGAACCAGCATTGGAGCACTAAAGCGGTCCACCTCTCCGATTACCCGTGGAGCAGGCCTGGTAATATCTATTATGACTACGTTTTCCCTGGTTGCACTGCGCAGGCTAATTTCTTCAGCCGGGTAAGTATCTTCCATCCAGTGGTAGCGACCGTCGCTGCTATAGAGAACATTTTCATCTTCAAGAAACTCTAGTATTTCAGTGATTTGTGTCCTTCCGAAGTAATCGTGCTTTTCAAAAGGCAGTTCAAAAGCCGCGCAGCGGACGTGGTTGGTTAAAATTATCAGGTTATCAGGGTCGGCTAAGGCTCGCTCAGGAGTTCGTCCGAAAAAGTAATCCGGGTTGGAGACGATATACTGGTTAAGCGGTTCGCTGTTAGCCACCATCATAGCAAGGGAAACGCCGCTGCGGCGTCCCGAGCGTCCTGCCTGCTGCCAGGTGCTGGCAATGCTTCCGGGGTAACCGGTCATAATGCAGGCATCTAAAGCGCCGATATCAATACCAAGCTCAAGGGCGTTTGTGCTGACAACACCCTTTATGGTTCCCCTGCGCAGGCCTTCTTCAATTGCCCGCCTTTCCCGGGGCAGGTATCCACCGCGGTAGCCCCGGATTCCGCTGTCTACTCCGGTCCTGGTTTTTTCGCCCTGGCGCAGATATGTTAAAAGCACTTCAACCCCAAGCCTGCTGCGGGTAAAGATTATAGTCTGAATATTATTCTTGATTAATGTGGACGCAATCTTTTGTGCTTCGAGCATGGCGCTTCGCCGCAAACCCAGCTCAGGGTTAATAATTGGCGGGTTATAAAGCACAAAATGTTTCTCAGCCTGCGGGGCGCCATTTTCTGTGATTACCTCAAGTGGGTTTTCTATCAGCATTTCAGCAAGTTCCCCCGGGTTAGCTATCGTTGCCGAGCAGAGGATAAAGCGCGGATCTGAGCCGTAAAATGAACAGATCCGTTTAAGTCGGCGTATAACATTGGCAACATGACTGCCGAATACGCCACGATACTGGTGCATTTCGTCAATTACGATGTACTTAAGATTTTGAAAGAGCTGCACCCACTTGGTGTGGTGGGGCAAAATAGCTGAATGAAGCATATCCGGATTCGTAACCACAATATGGCCGCTGCGGCGAATGCCCTGGCGCAGGCCTGGCTCAGTGTCTCCATCATAAGTATGGCAGTTAAGGGTAGTGTCCAGACCAGAGGTCAACTCACGCAGTTCTGTAACCTGGTCCTGGGAGAGTGCTTTTGTCGGGAATAGATAGAGAGCGCGGCTTGTAGGATCCTTAACCATTTTACTAATAACAGGAAGGTTGTAGCAGAGTGTTTTACCCGAAGCAGTTGGTGTCACTACAACTGTGTGGCTACCTTTACTTACTGCATTGATTGCTGCTGCCTGGTGGCTGTAGAGTTTTTCAATGCCGCGGTTTCGCAGGGCAGCGCAGATTTGGGGATTCAGAGAGTCCGGAAAGTCAAGATACCTGCCCTTTGTTTCAGGGACCACTTCCCACCTTGTGACACCGCTCAAAAAATCGGGATCTTCCTGCCACTGCCGAAGAATTTCCATCAAGCTCGCCATCTGCCGCACCTGCCTTAAACATAAGTTTGTTATACCTTAAGTATATTCGACGTTAGTATTTATTATCCTACCTGATCCATAAAAGGGGCAAAAAAAGCAAGGGATTTATCAGTCGGAGAGCGAATAATAAATTAGTATAAGCTGAACGGGCTTAGAAAGGCTTATGCCTGCGAAGGTTTTTTAAGTCTGGTTTTTAGATTTCCGGTTTTTGAACAACAAGGGAGGTTAGATAATAATGGGTAAAGGATGTCCTTATGGGACTCACCGCGTGATAGAGCCGAAAGGCCTGCTTCCCCAGCCGGCCTGGAAAATTGATAACAGCATGGAGATATATG
>PWSG01000031.1 GCA_003564055.1 Syntrophomonadaceae bacterium | reverse complement strand
TACTTGCTCAATGACTTTGGCAAATATGAGAAAGCCTTAGTCTTGACAGAAAAGGCAGTGGAGATTGAACCCCGCTTTTATAATTCTCATTTACTTGGCATTTTTGCTGCCGCCAAACTTTTAAATGATCAGCAATTGGCAGCGGAGAAAATTACGTTTGCAATTAGCATTGACCCTTCTTGGGAGACCCTTTTGAACCAGTATTTAGTCGATTAAGCGCTTTATCATCATTCGATACTTCAGGGAATAACTAGGCCCATACGGAAAACTATAAGGTGATATATGTTGTTCAAAAAGACGGCTGCTAAAAAACCCCTGGTTGCTGTTTGCGGTAATATTTTTTTTTCGCAGATTGTACAAAAATTTGCTTTTAGCTTGTTATTAAAGGTTTTTTCAACCGGTTTTTCTTTTCTCATTACTGTTTTGCTCGCCCGACAGTTAGGTGCAGAAGGCTACGGCATTTATGCATTTGCCACTGCGGTCATGCTTTTGGTATCAATTCCAGTGCAGGCAGGGCTACCCGAACTGGTAGTGCGTGAAACCGCCAAGGGTGTTGCCTTGGGGGAATTGGGAAAAGTCTTAGGGGTTTGGCGTTGGTCGGGAAGTATTGCACTGTTATTTTCACTGGCGCTGGTTTTGTTAGTAATTCCAATCCTTTTTTTACTGCAGGGAAATCTGTCAGTCCAACTGTTTTGGTCATTACTTTTCGCGGTTATCCTTGCATCATTAATGGCCCTATGCAATTTGGTCGGCTCAGCAGTGCGAGGATTAAACCGGGTTATAGCAGGACTAACTCCCGAGCTGCTGATCAGGCCTGGGATTCTTTTTTTTACATTGGCAGGCTTGGCGCACTTAACTGGCATGCAACTGACACCGGCTATTGCGATGGCTGTTCATGTCTCGGCAGCACTGCTGGCGCTACTGTTTGCAGTGTGGTTTTTATTAAGGATTATGCCTGCGACAGTTCGAGGGAGTCACGCAGATATCCATGGAAAACTATGGCTTAGGAGCATTTTTCCGCTGGCTATCATCGGTGCCATGCAGGCCGTCAATCTCCGTACGGACGTTTTTATTATGGGGCTTTTCTGGCCGTCAGACCAGGTTGGAATCTATCATGTCGCTTTACAGGTAGCCACTTTTTCCTCCTTTGGTTTACAGGCAGTTAACATGTCGTTATCCCCACGCTTTGCCGAGCTTTTTGCCAAAAAGATATCTTAGGGTTGCAGTGGTTAGTAAGCGTGAGCGCTAAGGCTGTTTTTTTGTTTTGTTCTTTTATTGTTGTCATTTTTACGTTATTCGGTGTAACATTGCTGGAGTTATTCTTCGGGCAAGAATTTGTTTTATCATATGTTCCGCTTCTATTACTTTTTGGGGGACAACTGGTAAGCTCTGCGGTTGGTTCGGTGGGCTTTCTTCTCATAATGACAGGAAATGAGCGAGTTGTTGCCAAAGCATTTACTGTCGGCGCATTAACGAACATTGCACTTAATGTTCTTTTGATTCCCAGGTTCGGTACTGTTGGAGCTGCAGTAGCCACTAGCGCCTCCATGGCAACCTGGAGCATTCTATTGTGGAGTGCTGCGAAAACAACCCTGGGCATTGACAGTATAGCCTTTAAATCTATCAAAAAACTGGGCTAGCCTGGAGTACGAATAGTATTCAGCGTTTACATGGGGAAGCTTTAACAAAAAAGGACTAATTTCCAGCAGGGCAGGGATATATTCTCATACAATGTCACCGCAGCAAAAACGGAGGTAAAAGTGCAGAAATGAGCTTGAAATATTATATACCTTTTGTTTACGGCATATCAACCAGAAGCAATCATTATTTATATATGCTAAGCTTTATGATCACCTTTGTTTTTTTAATCCTTATGGCCATCCTTTTTTATAACAATGATTTTTTTTACATCCTACCAAGATATCTAGTCGGCTTAACAGCTCTTTACTCAGTGTATGAACTGGGATATATGTTTAATGATACATATACAGTTCAATTGGAAACGAAGCCGACGTACCGCCTCAGGGCAAGTGAATTATCAGGCGTGAAAAAAAATGCAAGAAAGCTGATCATTATCCGGATATGTGTTGTAATCATTCCCTGTTTGCTATTGCTTAAGGTTTTGGGGATAAAAAACCTGATTTGGTTTGCCGGCTCGCTCTTTCTACTGGCTTTGGTTTTTTCACTCCATAACCGCATAAGATCAAAACTAAACCTGGTTACAATTTTTTTGGTTTCCGTACTGAGATACACTTCAATACCAATTCTCTTTATACCCCTGGATCACTATCCGCTATATTTGTTCGTTTTAGTTTCCATGTTTCCTGTGATTCGGACTGTTGAATACGCTTACATTAAGTTTGACTTTAAATGGCTTGCTAATTATGCTCTTGATTTAATGCGAGTAATGTATTATGCTTTGTTATTTTTAATCTCAATGCTTTTAGTGGCTCTTAACGAAGATTTCATGGTTGCCCTGGCTCTTTCAGGTTATATGTTATTCTTTAGGTTGGCCGGCTATGTCGCCAGCCATAACAAACGGGTACAGGCAATCCGTTCAAACTACCTTCGAAAATAGATTGGACACTCTTTTTCTCAAATGGTATAGGGTTTTAGGTTGAGCCAAAAATCACGTCGTGTAACAATCCGTAATTTTCTTGATCATTTCTTGAAGGGAAAAGTTTTCTTCTGCTCTTTTTCTTCCTGCCCTGCCCAGTTTTTTCCTCAGCTCTGCAGACAAAATTAACTTATCTAACTCTGTGATGAAAGCACTTTCATGATTACAGAGATACCCTGTAAAACCATGCGAGACAGCATCTTTGTTGCCAATAATATTCGTAGCAACAACCGGTTTGCTTAAAGCCATTGCTTCAAGTATAGTTAAGGGTAATCCTTCCCATTTCGATGTTTGTATATATATATCTGCTGCTGAGACTTTCCTTATAACTTCAGTTCTTTCCAGCCAGCCGGTTATTTCAACATCCGGGCAGTGATTCTGCAGTTTGCTTCGTAAAACACCATCCCCCACCCAGGTAAAGTGAATATTATCGCCATGCTTTTTTTTCAGGTTCTGGGCAACATGAATAAATGTCTCCGGCCCTTTTTGTGGCTCAACTCTCCCCACAGTAATGATATGAATTTTCTGGACTGTATCACTTTCCGTGCTGGAGGAATTTGCACGATTAATCCGGTCGATCTCGTCCAGGTCTATCCCGTTATTGATCAGCACGGTTTTCTGGGTTCCGGCCAGTTTTCTTGTATATTGAGCCTCTGTTTCGGAGCAAGCAATAATCTTTCCAGGTAACAGGGAAGCCAGTTTTTCAGTTCCATAATATATTTTTCTTTTTGCGGGCAGGGTATTTTCCATTAAAAAAGAGTAACCGTGGGGAGAATAGAAAATGCGATTTATTTTCGTGGGTAACGCGAATACCCTTCCCAAAACGCCGGCTTTCGAGGATGCCAAATGAAGAACATCCGGCTTTATCTGCTTGAGCAGTTTATAGATTTCTATCCCGCTCTTCAGGTCCCTGTAAAGCGAAATGTGACGGACCATCTCCAGGGGAATCAAATGTATGCGCGGATCAAAGTAATCCTCCAAGTTGTCCGGTGTTTCAGGTCGATAAGAATATGCAATGCTGACTTCAAACTTGTTCAAGTCTATGTTATTGCAAATTTGTTGTATAACGAAAAAAACACCCCCGGCAAAGCTCTCAACCAAATGTAGAACCTTGATTTTTTGTTCCATAACCCACCTCCAGGAAGATAGTACTGCGTAATTAATAAGCCCCTTCGCGGTTGAAGACCACCCTGATTGTTTTTAGCAGCAGCACTAGATCAAGCCATAGAGACAAATTTTTCACATACCAGGAATCCAATTTTAACCGACCTGCGAAGCTGATTTTATTGCGACCACTGACTTGCCAGAGTCCGGTGAGCCCTGGTTTTGCTAATAAAATATCGTGGGCCCAGCTGCCCATTTGCTCCAGCTCACTGGGCAAGTAAGGCCTGGGACCGACCAAACTCATCTCCCCCTTGATCACATTGATTATTTGGGGGAGCTCATCTATGCTAAATGTACGCAGAACACGCCCTACAGGCGTAAGGCGAGGGTCATAGGTGATCAATTTGTTGAACTGCTGCCACTCTGCCCGGGCTACTGTATTTTGCTGTAAATGTTCATGCAGCAAAACGTCGGAGTGTTGAAACATGGTGCGGAATTTAATCATGTTAAATAGCATTCCATTTCGACCTAATCGTCTTTGCACAAAAAATACTTGGCCCAATGAATCTAGCTTGATTGATAAGGCCACTACCATGATAACGGGGACAAAAAATAGAAACACTAAGCTTCCTGCCATCAGATCAAAAATGCGTTTTAAAACTCGGTTCGAAGTGGACTTGAAACGGTTTTTAATATGCAGCAGTAAAACCTGTTCCTCAAAAAAATATTTAATCTCTATACCTTGCAGGGACAGGCCAAGTAGTTCGGGAACTAGAAATACATTTCTAACAAGGGGCTGCAGCCTGTTGGTCAAATTTACCAGCGTTTCTGGCTTTAGACCTGAAGTGGCCACGACAATATCTTGCACAGGGCTGGAAGCAATGATCTGTTCTGCTTCAGCGGCACACCCCAAAACGGGAATGTTTTCTATGCAATTTACCTGAGATCGACGGTATTCCCTGTCGCTCTTTTTGTAACCATAATCAATTATGCCCAGCACTTCATAACCAATCGTCTTTTCACGGGAAAGAGCGCTAATAACAAGTCGGGCAGGTTCGCCATAGCCAACCAGAAGGGCCGGACGGTTCCAGATGTTTATTTTCCGTAAGAAGAGTTTCCCGTAATAACGAAACAGGGGAAGAGCAAAGATAGAAAAAAACCAGATAAGCAAGACATATGTCCGAGACACTTCACTGCCAATCTTCGCCAGATAGAGAAATGCTATAACAAACAGCAGCGAAAGTGTGGAAGCCTTGATGATCTTTTCTGTTTCATCCCAATACGGCAATCTTTTGTGGTAAAGGTTTGTGAAAGCTAAAAAAAAGAGAATTATAAAAGGTACCCACCAGAGATATCGATACGTGTCTGGCAAAATGGCTTCAGGGAAAAGTTTAGGGAAAAATACTACCAGGAGATGGTTTCGCACAGCATAAGCGAGCAGAAAGCTGATACCGACAGCAAGGAGATCGAAGAAAACCAGGGCAAATATTGAAAGCATGCCGTTCAAAGCCTGTTTTACATCGGACTTACCCGCCAATGATGAAAAAAAAGGAGCAGTACATGCTCTGGTTTCATTCTCTGTGAGACGTTTGTCTGACAATATTATGTACCCCTCAAAAAAATAAATAACCTGTTGATATGTCATTACAATATATATCGCTACTACTAACCCTTCTCAAGACGCCCTTTTCGGCAGTTGTCCAAAGTATTGGAGCATTAATAAGAATTTTGGTTTAGTATTCTTTATATATCCTGTTATTCCTTCTCATATTGTTTTCCAGGAGTTCAAAGTTTCATTCCCTCGGCGGCTATGGCATCGCCACCAGTCAGGATTTTCGGGATTCCTGGTAAATGCTTTGTTTAAAGTATTAGCTCGCAGGTGCATTGATAACTAAAGCGACTGTAAGGCTGCGGTCTCGCTTCAAATTATATATATCAAATTCTAGTCTGTGGACTTCACCTTTCACGGTGCTATCCATGAGAGCATAAAACGTGCTGTAGTTATGGTTTAACCTTCCTTGTAACTGGTTGGTGTTTCCTCCGCTGAAACTGCCAAACAAGAAGCTGCGCACGAAATCCTCGGATACCAGGTTTAGCTTTTTCCCTGCTCTATCGTAGGCACGAATTTCAAAACTTTCATAACCATCTTTGTGAATATCTTGGTTAAAGGTGATTGTCAGACCTCCAATATCTTCCCCGGGGGACTGCAGACTTTCGCCCAGATGCCAGGTGTGGGCAGAGCCCGATATATCTATATTATCAATATGAAAGTCCGTTACCTGGAGAGGTGGTGTTGCGGGCCGGGTTGGCAACGACTCAGGGGGCAATTCGTTGCTTCGCAGTTCACCTTCGATGTTTTCATCACTTTCATCCTCCAGGTTTGTTTTCTCGGGAATGATCTCCAAGACGGCATCTTCAGATTTAATCATAACCTTGTAGATAGAACCTTTCCCGGCTATATAAGCTGAGAAAGCCGATTCTTCTAAAATGAGATTATGAACGTGACAATCCTCATTTGGTATATACAGGGCTACATTCGCGCCTTTTATTGTGACGAGATGATAAAGCCCTTCCAGTATTATTTCACTTCCTTCAAATTCTTCTGTGATAGTCACATCTATTCCTTCCACGTTGGCTGTTACAATGCGCACCTTCGCCCCGGCTTGCTCAATAAAGATATCCCCGTAACTTCCGCCCATGAAGAAAATGTTGCGTCCGCCGCGAACGTAAGTATCGCCTTCAACGGAAACATGAACCAGGGTCACGTCCCCGGCCATGATATCCTGGCAGATATTTAGATTCCCCCTGATGAGCGTATTTTGAAGAGAAAAACCCCCAGATTTAATGAAAACATCCTCTTCGATGATTTGCATTCCGCTTTCGGGCCCGTAACTACCAGGCTTGGTAAAGATGCTTTGTACAGGTACAGAATCTCTGGCATAAGCCAGGGCACGGCTTAGAATCACGACGGTTTCTGCCCGGGAAATAGGCTGCTGGGGAGCAAAGGTGCCGTTGGGGTATCCAACCATTATCCCGGCGTTGGTTATAGCATTGACACTGTTGTGGGCCCAAGCCGCGATGTTCTGGGCGTCAATAAAAGCATTTGTCTCTTTGATCAATGGAAGTTGTAAACGCTTTGCAAGAACCTGCGCTGCTTCCTGCCGGGTGATGGAACGCTCCGGCCGAAAGGTGCCGTCAGGGTAACCGCTGATAATGCCGGCGTTTACGGCGGAAGAGATCTCACGGAAAAACCAGGCTGTTTCTGGAACATCACTGAACATTGCATTCAGGGAAGCAGGCGGAATCCCAAAGCTTCGGTTTGCGAATGCGATGAATTCCGCCCTGCTCACAGGATGGTCAGGACGAAAGGTGCTGTCAGCATAACCATGAGCCAACCCCTCGTTAACCCACTGTACAATGTGCTGCTCAGCCCAGTGGCCCGCCAGATCGTCTGGTTGGTTGGTCAATGCTTCAAGAGCAGCAACTGGCAAAAAAAACATGGAGATAAAAAAAAGAAGTGATATGATCCCTTGCTTATTCAAAAGAAATACGCCCCCTAGTAAAGATGAGCTCGCTGGACTTGTTGAAAAACAATTTGCTCTTTCCTCTGATCAGCTATTTCCGCGGAACCCATAGAAATCCCTGTTACATGAGAAGAAGAGCTCCCCTTGCACGAGCGTAGTTTTAACAAGCGACTCGTCCAAGGGGAGAAGGCTTCTCATCATTGATTTACCCTTTTTGCAGGAAGCCAATCGCCCATCAAGCAGCCTGCTTATTCGAAGATGATCGTATATGTGGTTTGACCATACTCCTTATCCCGGTTGCCCGCTTCAAACAGGACAATGCTCACGGTGCCTTGTGCTCCGATGATTAATGTTTCACCTTTGACAGATTCTATCCCTAAATGATTAGCTACATTGACCTCAAAAGGCCCGGTGGGTCTATTCTCCAGGATTTTCTCATCTCCCAAAAAAGTCACGGTTATATCTGCACGCAATTCACCACTTTCTCCGTTGGGGTGGAGATAGCCGATGATGCTATCGTACCGACCTTCACTATCTAGCTGAAAGGTCCATTCATTATTGAATAAAACGCCTGGAACAGCTGCGGTATCACCAAAACCTTTTAACTCGGCATTTTCCACCTGCGGGTAGGGTATTTCTTGTAAGGCAGCTTCAAAGGTCTCTTTCGCTGCTTGTAGTGCATCTAGCGCAGCGATGATATCTTCTTGAGTGGCATCCGGATCATCATATACTGCTTGTGCCGCATCTATTGATTCCTGAAAAGCATCGTGCGCTTCTTGAGAAGCTTCACCCGGCTCATCTCCTACACCGGTGCCGTCTTTCAGATTTTGAGCGTCGGTAATCAGGTCGAGCAGCATTTCCTTGTCAAACGGCGGCCAGGGCAGCCACTCGCCTTCACTGTCCCAAAGTCCTTCCAGGTTGGCTAAGATCCAGGCCACATCATCTGCCGTAGCATCCCGACGGTCAGAAAGACGGAAAAACTGGTCGGCTTCGGTAAAGTTAACGAAAATCTCGTCAAAGCTCTCAATATCTTCCAGCGCTTCATTGATCCTTGACCTGGCATCTTCGGGGTTCTCAAATAAATAATCGATGCTGATGCCAATGGTCCCGACGATAAAATAATTATTGAGCTCTTCCGGAAGTTCTGTATCACTGCCCTCTGCCGGCCCCACAATTGCAAGTAAGCTAAACAAGACAATTACGAGAACTACCAAGCCTTTCGTTTTGCTTAAATACCTACTCATGATCACCCTCCTTTATATTTTAAAAGTTGCAGAAAAATGACCCTCTCCAAGTGGATAATACCAAGCGAAAAACATTTTCGGCTGGGGCAACGAAAAAATCATTGTCAGAAAGTTATTTTCACTGGCTCATTTCAGGCATGAATTGACTTAGCAAATTGCAGTTTGTTTAAAAGCACTTGGTAATATGTAGTTGCACGGGCGTATAGCGGTGATATTATTGCTTCATTCAAGTATTGCTTCTCCTGTTGATAACAATTTGATAACAAAAATCTGTCTATAATTATTTCCACAGCAGAAGGCGCAAATCCTTTTATACAGGCAGAAAAATAAAAATTCTATGATTTCTTTAGTACAATGAATGTCTAATAACGGGGGGCTTGTTTTTCACCAACCACAAAAACAAACGATAAGCTGTGTTCGTTTAATAATACCACGATCACGATCCAGGGTTTTTATGCTATAATCAATTCATCATCCATGTGGAGGCTGCCATGCCCAGGAAAAAATATATACTCATCACGCTCCTGCTCAGTATGACGCTAATCGCCCTGGTAGGTTTTGCGGTTCCCTCCCTGGCCGTGACTGAAAATGTGGGGGTGCTGATCCATCTCGCCGAGCAGGCAGAGACGACGAAAACCGTTTCCCGGCAGGAGATGGTTTACCATTTACAGTCAACGGCGAAT
>PWSG01000219.1 GCA_003564055.1 Syntrophomonadaceae bacterium | reverse complement strand
TTTTCTTCACCACTTTCCTTCGGCAAGCGATATGCCTCCATAACCTGGTTAAAAGCAAGAGTATCTTCGTCAATTGCCTCGATCAGCTTAGTTTTAAGAAAACGGGCCTCTTCTCCCTTTTTCTGCAAGTGGTCCACTATATCGCCCAGTTTTTCACGGTTCTGACTGAGATTACAGTACATGGAAAGAAGGCCAGCTCCCTGGGCCCCGGCCAGGGCGGCCACACTGCCTCCACCTGGAGCCGGCGATGAAGAAGCAACTTCACGCACAAACACTTCTACGGATAACTCTTTTAACATGTTATAAATCTCCTTCTGATGAACAGTTTAACCTTAACAATTCTCATAATAAAATCATTGAGTTTATGTCCTATAGAAAAAGCCTTAGAAATGTATTCTCTTATTATAACAACTTATTAGTAATCAGGCCAATTCTCTGCCTGCGTTTCCTCCTGCCGCCAGCACTTTGATTGCCTTCTCTGCTGCTGGTTCAAGGGGCGGCACCTCATGCCAGTGAAGGATCTCTTTTATGAGAACATTAGCACTTTCACCAAATGTCTTAGCTCCCGCAGCCTGCCAGTTGTCATAACTGTTGCGGTTAAAAATCCTGGTAAAATGCATGTGACTGCGGAAATGATCCATGGTGTGCTGCTCTGTAAGAAAGTGGCCACCTGGACCGACCTTTTCTATTATATCCAGGGCCAGCGTATCAGTGCTAATGTCAACCCCCCGGGTTAAAAATTTAGCCATTCCGGCACCTTCATCACAGAGAACCAGGTATTCAAGGCTGCAGGTCATACCCGCCCCGATATAACCTAAGTCATGGATAAGGTTGCCCCCTGAAAGGGATGCAAAGAGCAGGTTAAACCCAGCTTCCATTGCCGCCTGCTGATCAAATGACTGGGCATCTGTGCAGCCGGCTATGGAAAAGGAGGGCAGCTCGTAATATTCGGATAGTTGAGCCAGACCTGCTGCTCCCAGAAAACCCTGCGGATCCCCGTAAGAACAAACTGTGGTTACCATATTTAAGGGGGGAGTTCCGCCACCGTAGACAAATGGCGCCCCCCTTTTTTTTAACTGGTGAATAACAAGCCCTGAAAGTATTTCTGCGTTGCCGGTGACTATTGCCCCGGCCGTGGTTACCGGGCCGGTTGCCCCGCACATCACAGCAGGGGCATAAACCAGGGGTATGTCATGTACAGCGGCAGAAAGCATCTTTTCCAGGGCATTTTTAGAATGGACCAGGGGAGAAGTTGGTTCCGAGTAATGCATGATATAAGGTTTTTCTGCCAGCTGTTTTTTGCCTCCCGTAACAAGCGCACCCATCTCAATAATATCAAGCAGACCCTGCCGATCATGTGCGTCAAAAATAATTGGTTTGGTACTGTTTAAAGTCATCGCTTCAAAGTGGTGGCGGTCAGAGCGCTCCGCCGGCACATCGGAAGCCCGGGCCATGGACATAACAAAATTAATATTTTCTAATGCATCGCTTATAATAGTTGCATTGATGGTGTCCTGTTTAACAGCCCGCCTTCTCTTACCGGTTTCAATATCAATGATATAGGGTGTATCGGATCCGGCTCCAAAGTAAATTTTTCCCTTTTCCAGGCTCATAGCCAGGCCGCCGCTCCGATCATATATGGAAATTTTTGATGGGACTGTTTTAAGAGCCTGTTCAATCATCGATGGCGGTATCTTAACCAGGTCTTTATCAACCCTGGCTCCGGCATCACTTAGTAATTCCAGTGCCTCGGGCTCGCAAACTTTAACCCCAACCTGCTCTAAAATATTGAGGGTGGCATGGTGCAGCTGTTCCAATTGATCAGCTGCCAGGTTTTGCAAACCCATCCTTCTAATAAAGTGATTAATTTTGTTCAATTAAGTTGCCTCCCATAGAATTATGCTAGTAAAAAGGATCAGCTTACTTCCCTATCTCGCCTGAGAGAAACTCCTTTAAGTTGTTCTTTGATTTCAGGCTGCAGGCTGGCCGGTTTATGTTCATTGAGAATTTCTTTCACCTTTTCATTGGCAGCCTGTCCGAATGTTTTGGAGCCGTCAAGCTTCCAGGAATCATAATTCTTGCGGTTTAAAGTCTGCGGGAAAAAAAGTTCTTTACGAAAATGCTTCATGGTATGTTCTTCAGCAAGGTAATGTCCGCCGGGGCCCACTTTTTCAATCAAATCGAGGGCTAGCGCTTCGTCACTTACATCTACACCGCGCAGGAGGTGTTTAACTGCACCGACTGCTTCATTGCAGAGTAAAAGATGTTCAAAGCATGAAGTCATCCCTACTCCCATGTATCCGAGGTTATGGATTAAATTGCCACCGGCCATTCCAGCCACAACCAGGTTAAACCCGGCTTCCATCCCGGCCTGCTGGTCAAAAACCTGAGCATCGGTGCAGCCTGCAGTAGTAAATGACGGTAACCGGTAGTATTGAGACATCCTGACAAGAGTAATACAGCCCAGATCACGCTCAGGACCGCCATAAGAACAAATAGAGGTACCCATATGCATCGGCGGTATTCCACCGCCATAAACATACGGTGCTCCTTTGACTTTAAGCTGGTGGATAACCAGCCCTGAAAGGATTTCCGCGTTAGCCACTATCGCCGCTCCACTTACCGTTACCGGAGCTGTAGCCCCCAGCATCGGGGTGGTAGCATAAATAAGGGGAATCCCTTCCTCAGCACAGGTTAGCAATTTTTGCAGGGCTTCATGTGAATGAAGCAGTGGTGATGTCGGCTCAGCATAAAGGGCCAGGCTTGGCCTTGCCTGCAGTTTATCCCTGCCTCCAGCGGCAAGAGCGGCCATTTCAATGATAGTTTTAAGGCCGCTTCTGTTGTAGGCTGTAAAGAGAATCGGCTTGGTTGAATTTAACAGCATCGCCTCAAACTGGTGAACATCAGAAGCATCAACGGGAACATCGCTAATCAGGCCAAGGGACATCAGGAAATCTACGTTTTCCAGGGCATCAACCAGCCTGGCATTGTTACAGACATCTTCTTTAATCACCTTGCGGCGTTCCCCGCTATCAAGATCAATGGTGAACGGCACTTCTGACCCGGTACCGTAATATATTTTTTCTCGTTCCATGACAATAGCGTTCTTCCCATCGCGTGTTGAAAGGGATACAACCTTCGGTGCGCTGGCCAGGGCATCCTGGACCATCCATGGTGGAATCCTGACCAGGTTTCCATCTATCTTTGCCCCGGCTGATGAAAGCAAGCTAAGCGATTCCGCTTCAAATACTCTCACACCAACCCTTTCCAAAATATGCAGAGTTGCATGGTGAAGGCGCTCCAACTGATCTTCAGTCATTATATTCAGGCCGAGTGTGGTTTGGGCTGTTTTGTTTACATGCATCTTTATCTACCTCCAGCTTTAACTTAGAATATCTATAATGCCAATGGTTATTACTAGCAGGGAAGAAAGATCTTGCCGAATATTGTTAAGCTTGCTGCCTGTACCTATCACCACTGTTCAATAACAAAGCTATTTCTTCAAGCCAAAACAGCATAAAGGTATATGTTATCCCCGATTTCTTAATACTATTTCTTTATCCGCTTTCAGCAAAACTGATTATCTGATCCCGGCTTAACCCGGCCAGGCCAAAACGCTGAAATTAAGTTAGTCTTTAAGTTTATCAGCGGCAAGCATAATAGCCTCTTCGATCTGCTTGTAGCCGCTGCAGCGGCAGAGGTTACCGCTAATAGCTACCCTGACCTGATCCGGATTGGGGCGCGGGTTTTCCTTCAGCAGGGCATAGGCCGACATGACCATGCCCGGGGTGCAAAAACCGCACTGGACTGCGCCCTTTTCCACAAATTTTTCCTGGATCGGGTGAACTTTACCCCCGCGGGAAAGGTTTTCGATTGTTTCCACTTTACGGCCCTGCACTTTGCCGACAGGAACAAGGCAGGAATTTACGGCCCGGTCATCAAGCAGCACTGTGCAGACCCCACACTCACCCTTGCCACATCCGGCTTTCGTGCCATATAATCCCAATTTTTCACGCAGAACCATTAAAAGACTTTCTGCCGGGTCGGTATAGGTTTCCACAGGCTCACCGTTTAATTGAAAGATTATGACCTGTTTTTTCAAAATTAGTCACCAGCCTTTCCTGAGGTGCCAGCCCTTGTTGCCGCTGTCTTAAGAGCACTGGCTACAAGGACCCCGACCAGGTGCTGCCGGTATCGGGCTGAACAGCGCAGCAGGCTGCCGCGCACTTCAATTTCTTCGGCTACAGCCTTTTCAACCATTGATATAGTTTCACCATTAACCGGTCGGCCGATCACCAGTTCTTCAGTCTTAAGCAGACGGGTCGGAGCCGGGCGAGCCGGCGCAGCTACCAGCCGCACCTCTTTAACAAACCCCTTTTCAAGCTTAACCCTGGCCGCAGCATTAACCATCGGCAGGGCTAGTGCCCTGCGGGCAGCAAAACGGGTAAAGGCAGAACCCTCCCCGGCCAGGCAGGGTTTGATCAAAAACCTGACCATAATTTCTTTACTGCTGTCAACAAGGGAGCGATTGTGGGTCCAGTATAGATTTTCTACCGCTTCCGTCCTGGTTTCTCGATTTATATCAACAAGTTCCGCTTTAGCACCAAGACCAACCAGTGCCACTGCAGCATCAGCTGCAGGGGCAGCGTTAATTACATTGCCGCCTATTGTGCCAATGTTGCGAATCTGCGGTGAACCGATTGCTGCGCAGCCTTCCGCCAAAGCCCGGGCCCGGGAGAGAACCAGGGGTGAAGATGCGGCAAGAGCATGGGTAACTGCAGCTCCAAGGCTCATTAAACCTTCTTTTTCCTCAATAACTGTTGTTTCCTTTAGAAAGCTTAAATCAACCAGTCCATAAGGCATTTCCTGCAGGTAGAGATCCGTGGCCCCGGCTACAGCCCTTGCCTTGCCGCTGCCATCACGCAGGCTGGTCAGCGCTTCTTCCAGGCTGGAAGCTATTAGATAACTCACTGTTCACACTCCCATCCGGAAATAGCCTGGTAAATTATTTCTGCACTAAGAGGAAGACCGGTCACCCTTACTCCTGCCGCATCGGCCGCAGCATTGGCAACCGCACCTAACACCGGCACCATTACTATTTCACCCAATCCTTTCGAACCATAAGGCCCGGCAGGATCTTCTATTTCTATAAAAATGGGAACAATTTCCGGCAGGTCCAGGGCAGTCGGTATTTTGTACTCGGCCAGGGAGGCATTTGCCACCCTGCCTTCGTCGAAAAGATAGCCTTCAAGACAGCTCATCCCAATTCCCTGGGCCACTCCACCGTAAATCTGACCCCGGGCAGTTAAGTGATTAATAATCCGCCCCGAATCATGGGCAGCGACCAGGCGATGCACGGTTAAAGCCCCCGTAGTTTTATCTAATTCCACTTCAACTGCATGCGCAGCATAGGAATAGGCTATTGAAATATTGCCGTAGCCGCTCTCATCATAGTCACTTTCTTCCGGGACAAACTTGCCCTCACCGGTCATACTGAGACCGCTGGTAGCACTGTGATTGTAATAAGCAACTTCGGCCAGGGCAAGCTCCTGCCCGGATATACTGCACATAACACCATTTTCCATGGTAACAGGAGCACCGGCCAGTTCAGCAGCTGTTTTAAATATTTTTTCTCTTAAATCTTCAGCCGCCAGCTGGATAGCCTTGCCGCCAATCGTTGTCTGACGCATGGCCAGGGCTCCAGTGGAAAAAGGTGCAGTTTTAGTTTCCTTTGACTCTACAGTTACCTGCGCGGGGCTGACATCCAGGGTCCGGGCGGCTATTTGGGCAAAAGCAGCATGCGTGCCCTGCCCGTAATCCTGTTCACCGGTAAAAATAGTTATCCTGCCGTCAAGTTCAAGCCGAGCCAGGGCCGAAGCCCCACGAAAATTCTTATCAAATACCAGGCTTCCGTTGGCGTGGATTGCCACACTTAACCCGTAACCCCGCCCTTCTTTTTTCTGGTCCCATCCAATCTCCTTCGCCGCAGCCTTAAGGCATTCATCCAGACCGCACTTGCCAATCTGCAGGCCGTGAACGGTAATATCGCCTTCCCGGACACAGTTCTTTAAACGCATCTCGAGAGGATCTAAACCCAGTTTTTTCGCGGCCATGTCGATCAGCGATTCGGTGGCAAAATTGGCAGCCTGGTTTCCATAAGCCCTGTACTGTCCGGTCGGAATTTTATTGGTGTAAGCCAGACGCACCCGGGTTTTAATGCTGGGAATTCGATACACCGAGTCATTGCGTTCCGAAACGGTTTTAGAAACCCATGGAGCCTGGGCGCTGTAAGCGCCGTTATCTGTAATAATATCAGCCTCGCGACCTAATATTGTACCGTCCCTTCGCACCGTCATCTTCATTTGTATAGCAGCGGCGATCATCGGCCGTCCTGCTGTAAATTCTTCCTCCCTGGTAAGCTGTATTTTTACCGGGCTTCCGCTTTTTATGGCCAGCAGTGCGCTTAAGATATATACTTTCAGGTTACCATAAACCCGGCCTCCGAATCCGCCGCCCATCACCGGCCCGCTAACATGAACCTTCGAAAGGGGATAATTTAAAACTCCGGCTACAATTTTTCGCACCGCATCCGGTGATTGCAGGGCAGTATGCAGAGTAATTCCGGTATAAGGATCATCAACAGCAACACAGCTAATAGGTTCCAGGTAAGCCTGGTGTATGGCCGGGACAGTGAAGTTTTCTTCCACTACCAGATCGGCCCCGGTGAAGGCATCACCAGGGCTGCCTCTTACTAATTCCCTCTGCCAGGCCACATTTCCCGGGAAATTATCATGCAGCTGCGGGGCACCTTCTTGCAGAGCTTCAGCGGGATCACAAACCGCAGGCAGCTCTTCATATTCAACCTTGATCGCTTTTATCGCCTGTACGGCAGTTTGCAAATCAACCGCGGCCACTGCCGCAACTTCATCACCGATATAGCGTACCCTATCTACTGCCAGCGGCAGCTCATCTTCCACAGCTATCCCGAAAGGTTTACTTTCCAGCTTCGCTCCTGTTAGCACTGCCCGCACCCCAGGCAGTGCCTCTGCTGCTGTAGTATCAACTTTTTTTATCCGGGCGTGGGGATAAGGACTGCGCAATATTTTGCCGTAAAGCATGCCCGGCAGGTTTAAATCAATCCCGTAAACCGCTTTGCCGGTTACTTTCGACCAGACCTCGGGGCTCTGATAGCCAGTCCCTTCGGCTTTCCC
The DNA here is from genome assembly GCA_003564055.1 of Syntrophomonadaceae bacterium. Lineage (GTDB taxonomy): Bacteria > Bacillota > Dethiobacteria > DTU022 > DTU022 > T3SED10-7. The sequence continues at coordinate 2,220 of PWSG01000219.1, read as the reverse complement.
ATACCGGCGGATATTTTTTTCCGGTGCTTTAAGGATCATCTGATATTTCACCTCTTTAGTAATTCAGCAGGAATAAAACAGGCATCCGGCTGAAGTTAAGCAAGTTTTAAGTGGTCAGTTAAAAAAGCATAAAAGGGAGTAAAACAGGAGAATCATCCCGGCAGGTATTTCTCAAAAAACCTGGTCAGCTCACGAATATCAGTAACATTGTTAAAACCCCAGATCATCTTAACCAAAACATCTAAAGCATCGGCTTCTAACACATAAGATGCCAGTTGTCGAAACTTCCTCTCAAGTGAAACTTCATTCCACTTATCAGCCTTCCGCTCAACTATACCGGAATCAAAGTACCTTCCGTCAATTAAAGTTATTTCAACAGCGCTGTGCATTCTTAAATCCATTTCTTTCATCCCTCTATAAAGGTTGTCGATTTCCGGATCCAAGACAACTTCAATCCTATCAAAAAGGCCAAGTATTACTGGATCTGAAAACCGCTTTTCAAGTATTTGTTTTGGCCCCAGTTCCCGATCCACAATCAGGCAGGCCAGCGGCCATTTAATACTAAACTGGGCTTCCTCTGTTGTCCTCGGATATCCCTTGTAGAGAGCTGCGGCCTCTTCAAAGGTATTAACCCTGACCTTTTCGATCTGGGAAGGTTCAATATGATACTCATCCATTAGTTTTAGCGCTGCTACGCCAGCAGCATGACCCCAGGCACATGAAGCCCACTCCTTGTAAAATACCCAGTCCGCCATCCAGTAGGTATCACCGATATCTGAAACCCAGTCTTCATATTTCTCCATGTGCAGCAGAGAAGGCATTCCTGTATAGCCATTTTGAGCAAGCTGGGCAGAGGTAACCCCATTCATCGCACCCCACCCGATAGCATGTTTAACCATGGTAGGATTATCTATGTCGCGCATCATTGGAGCGTTAGGAGCATGGTATTCGGCTATCCCCATTGCATTGTCAACCTGCTCATGGCTTAACTGAAGCAAATGGGCGGCAGCAGCAGCACAACCTACAGAGCCCCAGGAACCACAGGCCTGATATATCTGATGTAAATCATGCCAGCAGCGGCCGGCCCTGATCGAAATTTCATAGCCTATCACCAGGGCTTCCAGCAGTTCTTTACCGCTTGCTGCTGTTTTCTCAGCTACAGCAAGGGTCGCGGGGAAAAGCTGAGCTCCCGGATGACCACGGGTATAGATGGCATCATCATCAAGATCAAGGGCATTGGCTGCACAGGCATTGGCAAATGCAGCGCCTGCTGCTGAAGCCTTTCCGCAACCGGTTGCAATAGTTGATGTATCACCGGACCATGATTCCCGGGCATAATCAGCTGCAATACGGCTGACCGGAGCAAGTGTGCCGACAAGGGTTACCCCAAGATTATCAAGCAAGCACATCAGGGCCTTTCTTTTAACAGCTTCCGGCAATGACTCCCACTTTAACTCCCTGATAAATGATGCTGTTTTATACTTGCTTTTCATCTTTATTTTACTCTCCAACCCTGATCCTTGGATTAAGCAGTCCGTATAATATATCAGCCGCCAGGTTAGACAGGCTATATACTGCAACAATGATCATTGATCCGGCCTGGATAATCGGTAAATCCTGGCGCTGGATACCGTAAACCAAAAGGCGGCCGAGGCCGGGGTAACCGTAAACTGCCTCGGTAACAATCAGCCCTCCAAGCAGCCAGCCGATACCCATGGCCACAATGGTCACCGTAGGCAAAAGCGAATTGCGCAGCACATGACGCACAAGAACCTGGCTGCCGGGAAGCCCTTTCAGCTCGGCAGCACGGACATAATCGGACCTTAAAACATCAATCGTCCCGGAGCGGGTCATGCGGGCCACGTAGCCTAACCCTGTTAAGCTAACCGTTATGGCAGGCAGGATCAGGTAAGGCAGCGATTCGATAAAAGTCGAATCGGGATCAATAGAAGAGTTGGCCGGGAACCATCCGGCACCGATAGCCAGAAAAGAGATCAAAAGCAGCCCGCTTACAAATTCAGGCAGACCGACAAAAGCCATGGAAACGCCGGTAATCATCTGGTCCGGCAGTTTGTCTCTTTTCAAAGCTGCTATTACCCCTAAGATAATGCCTAAGGGTACATAGATCAAAAGTGCCAGCCCGGCCAGCATGGCTGAATTAACCAGGCGCTGGGTAACAATTGGCCGTATTGGCATCCTGCTAACCAGGGAATCTCCCCA
>PWSG01000081.1 GCA_003564055.1 Syntrophomonadaceae bacterium | reverse complement strand
TAACACCAAACCAGCTGGGCAGACTTGAAAGAGGTGACAGGAAGTATTTAGATACCCAAACATTACAGCTGCTGGCTAAGGCCCTAAACCTTACGAACCTTGAGCAAAGAGAATTTTTTATCGCCGCTATTGGTCAAAAAGATAAGCATCTGTTCAACCACGAAAAGCCCGAGAAACAGTTAAACAACCTGATACACCTAATGGAAAAATTACAGGTTCCGGCTTTTGCCATGGACCCTTATGGTGATATAGTAGCTGTAAACACTTCTTGTCTTAACCTTTTTTTGCTGACCCCTGAATTAATTGATTATTACCGCTCTTTCCCCATAGCATTTAACAACATGTATTATATGTATTCTTCAGATCTTGGCTATAAAGACTTGGTTGGGCCAATATGGAAAGAAGCTGTGGCAATAGAAATCCTGCTTTTCCGACGATCAACCCTGCGCTACAGGCATACAGATTACTTCAATTATGTTTTTCAAGAACTGAATAAATTTGAGCAGTTTGATATCGATTGGTACACAAGCCACAGAAAAACCAAAAACTATGATTTAACCTATGAGTTTTTCGAGTACGACCACCCCCGTTATGGCCCCTTGTCTTACATAGCATCTGAAACGATTGTACATACACAAAAAGGAGAATTATACCTGATAATTTATAACCCTGCCGACCAGGTATCTTCTGAAGTTTTTCGCAAACTTAAAAGCTCTGACAGGAATCATACTATAAAACTGGCATGCTGGCCGGAAAAGAGAATGACATAATATCCATTTATATTTAGAAAACAGCTGTGTTTTGACAACTTAAACAAGAAGGGATAGAATAAGGTAGAAATATGTTATAAATTTTATCGATATTGTATCTTTTTATATTGCGCGGGAGGTAATTACAGATGCAGCTGTCAACAAAAGTACGTTATGCAGCAAGGGCAATGGTTGAACTGGCTTTGAATTATAGCGAGGAACCGATCCAGCTAAATGACATTGCCTGTAAGCAGGATATTTCTGTTAAATACTTAGAACAAATCATGGCGCCGCTGAGAGCGCGGGGTTTAGTTCGAACACAGAAAGGAAGCCGTGGCGGCTATCACCTGGCGGTAAAACCTGAAGAAGTTACCCTCTATGATATTGTGGAAAGCATTGAGGGAACAATGGCGCCTGTCGCCTGTGTAGATAATGACAATTACTGCGATAGAACAAACCTGTGTGTAACTCGTTCAGTATGGTCCCGTGTTAAAGCTGCCATCAAAAAAGAACTGGAAGCTAAAAGTCTCTCAGAATTGGCCAAAGAGCAGGAAATTTTGTACACAAAGCAATAGGGTTTTAGATGTGGGTTAAATATGGGACGTCGCTAGAACAGGATCCGTTTTAATTCTCAAGCGGTTTGGAATAAGTTAAAATTATTATTACTCAAATTAGCCCGTTATTCCGAGGTATGTGTGCGGTAGCCTTTTTCATTAAAGAGGTTGGCCGCTTTCTGTTGATTTTCTTTGCTTCTAAAACCGATCCGGATACTTCCTCCCGCCAGCTCTCTAACATGTAAAATTTCAATAGCATCAATATTTATACCGGCTTCACCAAGCAAGGTGGTCAACTTTCCGAGCACTCCCGGGGCATCACGCACAAGAACAATTACATTAAATATATCAGGAAGTATACCGCGGCCGCGGTGAGGAATCGTGCTGCGGTAGTCGCGCGCCTGCTGCAGATATTCTTCTATGGCTTCAGCACTGGGGAGGGTTAAATATTTCTCCAATGAGTTAATGCTTTCTTTATACCTTTTTAGAGCCGCCAGCAAGGCCCAGCGGTTGCTAATACAGATATCACGCCACACATCGGGATTGCCCAGAATAATACGGGTGCTGTCCCGGAATCCTCCAGCAGCCAGGGTTCGTACCAGCTCAATATCGTCTGTACCGGCCACACTCTGCACAAGGGCTGCTGCTGTCAGGTGGGGAAGGTGGCTGACCGATGCTACAACTCGGTCATGAGTAAGTGAATCTAATACAAGCGGTTGTGCGCCCGCTTCCTCAAGCATATTAGAGAGCCTGACAGTTACTTGCTCTGGAGTATTGGACCCGGGAGTAAGAACATATATTGCATTTTCAAGGAGAGCAGGATCGGCTCCTTTAATCCCGCTGTCTTCGGAGCCGGCCATCGGATGGCCCCCGACAAAAAATATTTCTTCATGTAATAATGTTTCAACCGCTTCCATGATCCAGGCTTTTGTGCTGCCAACGTCGGTAATCAGGGCTCCTTTCGCGGCAGAAGGCAGGATCTCCTTTAATAAGTCTACTGTGCTGAGGACAGGGACAGCAAGTATTATTAGATCTGCCCCCTGAATGGCTTCTAAAACGGAAGCGGCAGTTTTATCAACTGCTCCTTTTTTTACAGCCTGGGCACAGGTTTCCGGATCGCGATCATAACCAGTGATTTCTTCTACAAGGCGCTTTTCGCGCAGGGCAATCCCGATACTACCTCCGATCAAGCCGGTACCGACCAGTGCTGCCTTACGGTAGAAATAGTTACTGTTAGATGAGTTTTCCGACACTTAAAGCCACTCCTTTAAGCTCATTGATCAAGCTTTGAAATTGCCCGGGTGTAAGGGACTGCGGCCCGTCCGAAAGTGCTTCCTGGGGATTGGGGTGAACTTCAATCAACAGGCCGTCTGCTCCTGCAGCGAGAGCAGCCCTACTCATAGCGGGGACAAGTCCTGACAAACCGGTACCGTGACTGGGGTCGACGATAATGGGTAAATGACTGAGCTGTTTAACCAGGGGAATAGCACTTAAATCCAGGGTGTTGCGTGTATAAGGTTCAAAAGTGCGTATCCCTCTTTCACAGAGAATTACTTCAAAATTGCCTCCACTTAAAATGTACTCTGCAGCCATTAACCATTCTTCGATAGTTGCCGATAGACCCCTTTTGAGCAGAACAGGCTTTCGGATTTTCCCCAGTTCGCGAAGCAGGTAATAATTCTGCATGTTACGGGCGCCAACCTGTATAATATCAGCGCATTCGGCCACTTCCTGTACGGTAAATTGATCCATAACTTCTGTTACTATGAGCAGACCTGTTTTGGATCTTACATCTTTTAAAAACTCCAGCCCTTCCTTCTCCAATCCCTGGAAGGCGTAGGGTGAAGTGCGCGGTTTAAAAGCGCCTGCCCGCAGAACTTCAGCGCCACCTGCTTTAATTGCTTCAGCAGCCTGCATTAGCTGCTCTTCATTTTCGATTGCGCACGGACCGGCCATAATTGTAAGTTTAGGACCCCCTATGGTAACTTTACCAATTTTAATTACCGTATCTTCAGGATGAAACTCACGCCCGGCCAGTTTGAAAGGGCGGGTAATAAAGACAACCTGTTCAACTTCGGGCATTGCTTCCATAGCCTGGGCCGCTTCTTCGCGTCGCTGGCCGATTACACCAATAACCGTGCGGTTTTCACCTGTAGATAGATGCACACCATAGCCCATTTCTTTGAGTTTATCAGTAATCTTTTTTATTTCTTTTTCCTTCGCACCGGGGTTCATAACAACTATCATAGAGTTGCCCTCCTATTTCTTTTAAAGTGTACTTCGGCCGGGCAAAAGATAGACATTTATCGTGCGTCCCCTCTTGACACGGCATTTCATTTTGTGGTAATAGTGCTTGATTTAGTCTTATCTAGAGCCTAAGAAGCTATAAAAGTAGTTCGGCAATTTGGATTGAGTTTGTTGCAGCTCCTTTACGGATATTATCTGATACTACCCAGAGATTAAGGCCATGAGTTATAGAAAAATCAGGGCGGATACGACCTATGAAGACAGCATCGTTACCGTCTGATGCAAGAGGTGTAGGATATTCAAGCTGTCCCGGTTTATCTGCAATCAAAACACCCGGAGTCTTTTCCAATAAAGCACGCGCTTCATCAGCGCTTAAAGCTTTTTCCAGCTCTATATTCAAGGCAATGGAATGACCGTTAACAACCGGAACCCTGACCGTTGTTGCGGTAATGGGAAGCTCCGGGAGGCTCATTATTTTCCTGGTTTCCTGAATCATTTTTATCTCTTCTTTGCAGTAACCGTCATCAACGAACACGTCAATTTGGGGAATAAGGTTAAAAGCAATCTGGTAAGTACGCGAGGCCCCTTTATGTGGAATACGTTCAGTTTTTACCGGTTTGCCGTCAAGATAGGCACGGCATTGCTCCTGCAGTTCTTCCACTGCTTCTTTACCCGCACCAGATACAGCCTGATAGGTAGCAGCAACGACCCTTTTTAGCGTTGCTGCGTCATGTAAGGGGTTTAAAGCTACAACCATCTGGATGGTCGAACAGTTAGGATTGGCAATAATTCCCTTGTGACTATAAACAGCTTCAGGGTTAACTTCCGGTATAACAAGAGGCACTTTTTTATCCATGCGAAAAGCACTGCTGTTATCGACTACTACGGCTCCGCGCTTAGCAGCTTCGGGAGCCAGTTCTTTACTTAGATCCCCTCCCGCGCTGAAAAAAGCAAAATCAATACCTTCAAACGATTGAGGGCTTACTTCTTCAACTTTATAGTTATTTGACCCGACTTTGATTATTTTATCTGCCGAGCGGGCAGAGGCCAGTAGTTTCAACCCGCTGATTGGAAACTGCCGCTCCAGCAGAACATCGATCATCTTCTGTCCTACCATCCCCGTTGCTCCTACTACAGCTACATTGTAATTTTTGGTCACTTTTATTCCTCCTGATATTCCGTATGCTGTTCGCTTGAACCTTCGTCGCACTCCGGCTTATCCAGTAAAAATCCTGTTATAACCGGCTTGTATTGCGGGTTATCTTTAACTCTTCTATCCCATTTGCGAATAAGAAAAAAGATAAAAACCATGAGGGCAAATCCAAATGCTACAGCCTGAAGCTCCAGGGTGCCTGTAAAACCAAGGTTTCCCGCAAATTGCATCCATGAAAGAATGCCGGCCACCAATCCACCAAGAGGCACGATATAAAGCATAAAAGCAAGGAATATAACCTGGCGATCATCAGATTCAATTACTACCCTCTGCCCTTTTTCGGCCCGAATCGGGTTCTGAGCTTCGATAGTAATGCTGCGCTTACTTTCGCTCATAATTCCACATTTCCCGCATTCACCGCATATTAAATGGCGCTGCAGATTAACTGCTGCAGTCTCACCCCTTGTTTCGGTTATAATTCCATACTGTTCCATGGGTTAATTCCTCCTGAGAAGTTAAATAAATCTTAGCACAACACTTAAGGAGTAACAAGTGCAAAACACGGGTGGGACACGGGGACAGGTCATTTGTCCCAAACTGTTTTGTGGGACACGGGGACAGGTCATTTGTCCCAAACTGTTTTTAAAAAACAGTTTAATAAAATGCTGAGCCAATATTTATATTAATGTAAAATTATGGTGGGACAAATGACCTGTCCCCGTGTCCCACCCGCAGCCGTTTTCCAGCTTTGTCTTGAAGAAGGAAAGGATGCTGACCGTTTGAGGCAGCATCCTTTCCATTTGCATCTTACTGCTTTGAAGATTCTGCTTTTAGGCGAAGGCTTCGGGTATTTCTTTTAAGACGGCATAGTTAAACACAGGACCGTCTTTGCAGACGTACATGCCTCCGGCATTGCAGCGTCCGCACTTACCGATACCGCATTTCATCCTGTTTTCCAGGGTTGTGTAAATTTGATCGTCTTCAAAGCCCAGTTTTTTGAGATTTTCCAGGACAAAACGTATCATGATCGGTGGGCCGCAGGTTATCGCTATGGTATTCTCAGGAGAAGGACCAAGGTCTAAGAGCATCTGGGGCACAAATCCAACATTGTGGCTCCAGTCCTCTTCCTCCACATCAATTGTCAGGTGACAGGCAAGATCGTCGCATTTACTCATTTCTTCAAACTCGCTTTTAAAACAGAGATCATTTGATGTGCGAGCACCGTAGATCATGGTCAACCCGTCGTACTTATCCTGTTTGGCCCTGACATATTCGACAATGGGACGCAGGGGTGCCTGGCCAATTCCGCCTCCGATGGTCAGGATTTTTTTGCCCTGCCATTCATCTACGGGAAAGTTGTTGCCGTACGGTCCGCGAACCATCATCTTGTCACCGGGTTCAAGCTGATGCAGGGCCCGGGTAACTTTACCCATAAGCATTATCGAAAAGCGCAAAAATTTGCCCTCGGTTGGTGAACAGGAAATTGAAATCATACTTTCACCGACACCAAGCACGCCAATCATAGCACACTGGCCGGGCAGGTGAGTCCATTCTTCACGAACTTCTTCATCGTCAAAGACTACCTTGAAAGTTTTTATACAGCGTTCGCCCCCCGTTTCGTACCATGCTTCTTCAACTGTTGCAGGATAGGGGATGTAAGGGTTAGTGTTGGTTTTCATAGCGCTTCATTCACCTGCCTTAAGGTTTCAATAATGTCGATATTGACAGGGCAAAGGTTTGTGCAACGACCGCACCCAACGCAGGCAATCACGTCGAATTTATCGACATAGTAGCTGTATTTATGGTTGATCCGGTTCCTGGTCCGCTCTTTGCGGGTAGGCCGGGGATTGTGACCCGATGTATGCAAGGTATATTCTTCAAACATACATGAGTCCCACATGCGGCAGCGCCTGGCGGCAAAGCCTTCGGTCTCGTCTTGTATATCAAAACAGTGACAGGTCGGACAGAGGTAAGTGCAGGTTCCACACCCAAGGCAGGAAGCTGAAACTTTTTGCCAGAGAGGATCTTCCCACAGACCAGGCAAACCTTCCGGCACACCTTCTGTATCGACTTTGCGTTTAATTTTTTGTTCTGCTTCAGCGACCAGTTTGTCTTTTTCCTTGCCTGCATCATCGTCCGCTTCTTCAAGTAATTCTTTTATTTCGGTAAGCAGCGTTTCACCTTTTTCAGTCACTGCCTCGAGGAGATAGTTTTCTCCCAAATCAACCATAAGCAAATCCAATCCTTCGGTTGAAGCAGGACCGCCTCCTACTGAAGGACAGAAGCAGTTCATTCCGGGCTCAGTACAGGCCAGTCCGACCAGTGTTGTCAATTCACGCCGCCTGACATAGTAAGGATCATCAATATCCCACTTAAACAGTTTCTCCACTATAGCCATGGCCCGCGCATCGCAGGGTCTTAAGCCCAGGACAACTGTTTCTTGATCCAGGACCGGTTCTTCTACCTGCTCTCCTCCCGCCTGAAATTTCAACATGGTTTCTGTCTGGGGAAAGAGCGCTCCTTTAGGCGGCACACGTGTATTATTATAGTCAAGGGCAGGCGCTTCGCCTTCGGCTACCGGGGCAAAGTGCATCGCATCACCATCTGCCTGCGGAGCCACAATTTTTTTACCGGCCAACTTACCAACAAATTCAGGCCACTTTTCTTTGTTCAACAGCATTGCTGACATATCACCCACCTCTAAAGTATGAAGTCTTCGGGATCATCAGGCTTAAAGCTGGCCTGGAACGGTTCAGCGTCGGGATCGACTCCCGGTTCAAAACCGTACTTGTCCCTTACTTCCCGGGCCAGTTTGCGATTTAACTTGCCCAGGGGAATATTAGCCGGGCAGACACGCTCGCACTCGCCACACTCTATACAGCGGCCAGCCAGATGAAAAGCCCGTGCAATATTAAAAGCTGTATTCTCGGAAAAGTTGACCGAACGGTTAACCCAGGTAGGGTTAAGACGATCAAGGATGCAGTCCTGACAGTAGCAGAGCGGACATACGTTGCGACAGCTGTAACAGCGCACACACTTATCAAATTGCTCTGCCCAGTATTCAGCACGCTCATCTACACCTTTGCCTTCAATTTCCTTCACACCCTGATCTTCCCCTAATTCCCAAGTTTCCACCTCTTCGCCAAGCGTAATATCGCTTACGACCGGGTTGGGATAACGACAAAGACGGCATTTTTCAGCCAGAACTTCATCCCTGGCAACTTTAGTTTCTTCTCCGCCGCGAATAAGCAGGAAGTCTTCTCCATCCCACTTAACTTCCGCCGGTTCTTCTGTTTCCGGGTATTTCTCAGCAAGCAGACAGTCATCAATCATCCCCGGGCAGGGGCAGCCGATTATAACAACTTCATCACGTTCGATCCCCTTTTCTACCAGGAGCTGTGTAACCGCCCTGCTGTCACATCCTTTAACCATTAAGGCAATCTTGCGATCGTCCGGTTCCTGGCCTCGCGGCACCGGCAGCTCTTCCACCAGGGTTAAATAAGTCGCCAGGTTGGCAGTGCAGAGGGGTGAAAAAATAAGCTCTGCAGCGCCGTCGGCATTTTCAATAAAAGCGGGGGCAACCCGGTAACCATAAGTGCCCGGTTTCCAGCCAACCAGATACTTAACATCTTCTCGGGAGGCAACCTCAGCCGCGGTTTTGCGTAATTGTTCCAGATCCATCTTTATTAACCCCTCCTACCAATCGATCTGCCGACGCCTGAAACCTTCAAAAGGACCGGCTTCTTTAGCGTCTTCAACGGTTTTTTCTACTACTTCTTTCCACTTGTGGCCCTCGGAAGCCGAAACCCAGCTCATATGAAACCGCTTAGGATCAACCCCGACAAACTCCATCAAGTCTTTTAACATGCCCAGGCGGCGCCGTGCATAGTAGTTACCTTCCATGTAATGGCAGTCACCGGGGTGGCACCCTGAAACGAGAACCCCGTCTGCTCCCTGTTGAAGAGCGTTAACCACATACAGAGGGTTAACCCGCCCGGAGCACATTACTCTTATAATCTGGATATTGGAAGGATAGTTAACCCGACTGGTCCCTGCCAGGTCAGCGCCGGCATAGGAGCACCAGTTACATAAAAAAGCTACAATGTTAGGTTCGAAGTCTGCACTCATTTTAAGACCCCCAATGCCGCAATCTGCGGTAAAATCTGGCTGTCGCGGAATGACTTCGGCTGTATTGAATCAGATAAACAGGCAGCCGAACACGAACCGCAACCTTTACAGAGGGCTTCGTTTACGCGGGCTACTTCCACTTCGTTGCCAAAGCGGTTGACAGTAACCATTTCAATTGCCGTGTAGGGACAAATACTGACGCAGAAACTGCAGCCCCTGCAGGTTGCTTCGTTAACTATGGCAACCTGGGCGTTTATTGTAACTTTGCCCCTGGCCAGGGGAATAAGCGCTGACGCGGCAGCTCCCTTGGCCTGGGCGACTGTATCAGGAATATCTTTCGGTCCCTGGGCACAGCCGGCCAAGAATACGCCGTCTGTTGCAGTATCCACAGGCCGCAGTTTCGGGTGTGCCTCTAAGAAAAAGCGGTCTGGCGACTGTGAAAGCCTCAGCAGTTCCATCACGCCACGCATATCAGCTCGCGGCTCTAAACCTACACCCAGCACAACCATGTCTACTTCATCTTCAAGTGGTGTTGAAGTCAGGGTATCTTCAACCTTGACTACAAGCTTGTTACCCCGTTTGAATATTTCAGATGGGTTACCGCGGATGTAGCGGACATTTTCACGGCGGACTCGATCATAGAACTCTTCGAAACCTTTTCCGAAAGCCCTGACATCC
>PWSG01000184.1 GCA_003564055.1 Syntrophomonadaceae bacterium | reverse complement strand
TGCAAGAGAAAAAGCTGCTTCCTCGAATTCATCCACCATCATTCCACGGCCAAAAAAGCCCAGGTAGCCACCATCGTCTTTATTGGAAAGGTCCGTAGAAAATTCTTCCGCCAGGTCGGCAAAATCTTCGCCTTCACTTAGACGGGAAATAATTTCTTCTGCCTCCTCTTCGTTTTCAACCAGGATATGCCTTGCTTCCACTTCCTCCTCCTGTGCGAACATATAACTGTGTTCTTGGAAGAAACTGCGTGCCTCGTCTTCAGATGTATCGATATTAGCCATGGCTATTTTGCGAACCAAAAGGTTAAGACGGGCATCTTCTTTAAAAGCTTCTAAGTTTATTCCATATTGTTCTAAAACCATTTCAAATTGCTCCTGATCCCCCTGGAAGTTTTCATCAACAATAGTTTGCACTTCCTCTTCCAGTTCATCCTCACTGACAGTGATTTCTTCACTTTCAGCCAGCTGAATTATTAACTTCCTGGTGATCAACTGATCGAGAGCTTCCTGACCACCCTGGGCATACATTGCTTCAAATAATTCATCCTGCATAATTTGCTCACCATTGACCGTGGCCACAACCCTATCCTTCTCGGTCCGGGCTGTCGGCTGCTGAACAAGTAAAACAATCAAAACAATTACGGCCACTGCAAGAACAGCAATAACACCCAATAAAAGCTGAGGTTTAATATTCCCCAGATTTTCAATAAGATTCTTTTCTGTTCCTTGTTCCATTTCCTTTTCTTCCAAAACTATTCACCCCTCTTTTCCTTAAATTTAAGGAATAATTTTATTCATTGGAAACTCCAGAATACCTTCTGCCCCTGCATCCTGCAGTTCACAAATTAACGTGCGGACTTTCTTTTCTTCAACTACACTTTCAACCGCCACCCACTCTTCAGCGCAGAGATTGGAAATAGTCGGCTGACGTAAAGCAGGAAGCAATTCAATTACCCTGGCCAGGTTGCTGCTGTGGACATTCATTTTTAACATAACCTTTTGTTCAGCCAGCAGCGCTCCCTTAAGCAGGGTTATCATCCTCTCTACTTTTTTCTTTTTCCAGTCATCACTATAACTATTATGGTTCATAATAACCCTTGGAGTAGAAACAAGAATCGTTTCGATTATGCGCAGCTGGTTAGCTTTCAGTGAACGGCCGGTTTCTGTCAATTCTGCTATGGCATCAGCCAGAAGGGGAGGTTTAACTTCTGTAGCTCCCCAGGAAAAGGAAACTGTAGCGCTAATTCCCTTTTCCTCAAGATAGCGCCTGGTACTTTCAACCAGTTCTGTCGCAATGCGCATGCCTTCAAGGTCTTCAGCCTTTTGAATATCCGAATCCTGCGGAACCGCTAAAACCAAACGGACAGGCCGCAGGCCGCGTTTCGAGTAGTGAAGATCGGCCAGTTCCTTAACATCTGCTGCCGTTTCGTTGATCCAGTCTTTTCCGGTCAACCCAACATCAAGGATCTGGTCCTCTACGTATTTCGGTATTTCCTGGGCCCGCATCAGAACGCAGTCAATTTCCTCATCATCTATATAAGGATAGTAAGAACGTTCCCCGATTTGAATATTGTAGCCGGCTTTTTTGAAAATCTCAAGAGTTGTGCTTTGCAGGCTGCCGGCGGGCAGACCCAGCTTTAACTTATTCATGATATTCACTCCTTCTGATTATGAATAGTAATAAGGTAGCACGTAGGCTCCTGGCTGTCAATTTTAAATACTCTATTTCCGCAGTATCTAAAGCGCCCGCTCCAAGAACAACAAAATTTTTAACACAACTTTTATCAGGGCAGGATATAGGAGCAGAATAAAGAATTATTGAGAGCAGTTCACTTTTTAAGGAGGCAGCCTGATGAACCAGAGCGAAATGAGCCGGGCTAAACGTCACCTGGATACAACCCGAAAAATGAAAGAAATGCTGCCGCGCTTTTTTATGCGCCAGATGGAAAGACGTTTCAGCAGCAACGAACCGCTGGCCTGGTGCATGGTCGGTGTACCGCCGGAACTGCTGAAAGCTTTTGATTTGCTTTTCGAATGGCCCGAAAACTTCGGCACCATGTGCGCCAGCAGGCTGGTTGCCCCGCACTTTATTGAGGTGGCAGAGGGAGACGGTTATTCCCCGGAACTGTGTTCTTATGTAACTAATACAATGGGCTACTGCAAGTTAACCAAAGATAAAGGAGAACCTCCCGAAGAATCACCGCTGCCGGGCGGTATGGGCACCCCGTCGATGCTGCTTGGCTCAGGTTTTATTTGCGAACCACGCTGGAAATGGTTCCAATCTATCGCTACCCGTTTTTTTAATGTTCCTGTTTACAGCAGTGACCCTCTTGCCCCACCATGGGATATCGACCCCCGTGATCCGCGTGTCGAAGATCACTACCTGACACTGCTGCGTGAAGATTTAGCGGGACAAATTGATTTTATGGAAAAGCAAACCGGTAAAAAGCTCGACCTGGATTTACTGCGCGAAACCCTTGCCCTCTCACATAAAGCCCTGGGATACTGGCGAGACACACTGGCCCTGCGCAAGGCCGTGCCCTGCCCGATGAGTTCGACTGACTACTTCCATTCGATTATTCCCCAGATGTACCTTGTCGGAGATCAGGAAGCAGTTGATTTTTATAAGGAAATGTATGAAGAGGTAAAAGACCGAGTCGCCCGTAAGGTGGGTGTAACGGAAGAAGAAAAATACCGTTTAATCTGGTTTGGCCTGCCGCCATGGTTTAATATGGGGATTTTTAACTACCTCGAATCCAAGGGTGCGGTTGTTGCTTACGAATCAACTTACAATGTCGGTGATTTCTTTGAAGTTGACTTAAGCGACCCGCTGGAAGCCATTGTCAGGAGGACCTGGCAGCGGGCAGTTAAAATGCACGACTACGGGGCAGAAACCATGCCCGAGCTTTGCAACCCCGCCGTCTTTGGCGGGTTTTCCGGCAGCAGCCTGCTAAATGAATTGGTTGAAGAATACAGTTTAAACGGCGCCCTGATGCACCTTACCCGTTCCTGCCGGGCTGTATCATTCGGTGAAGTACACACTAAAAACAGGCTGGCCCAGCTGGGTATTCCTTCCCTTATATTCGAAAGCGATATGGCAGATCCCCGCCTCTGGTCGGATGCCCAGATAAAAAACAGGCTGCACGCTTTCCTGGAAACCATGGACAAAGCAGCAGGGGGAGACAAACTAAATGACAGTTAACAAATATAATATCACCCATACAAATAACGCTGCATTAGAAAGCGAAGAACGGATCAAAAAAATCAAAAAAGAAAGCGGCAAGCCTGTAATAGGCTATTTGTGCTGCTTTGCACCGCCCGAAATAATAAGCGCCGCAGGGGCCATTCCTTTTCGCATTACCGGCCGCGCGGGGGAAGATAATTCTGCTGCAGACGCATATGTTGAACCATATGGCTGCACTTACGTGCGTAATATACTTGCCCGCGCAGTAAAAGGCGAACTTGAATATCTAGACGGCCTGGTAATCTCCCACAGCTGCGACATGGTCCAGCGGCTTTACGGAATCTGGACTTATTACCACACCCTGCCTTATTCTTACATGTTTAATGTTCCACATCAGCTTAGCCGCTGGGCACAGGATTTTTTTAAACGCGAACTCGGCTTTTTTCAGGAAAGCCTAGAAAATTTCACAGGAAAAAAAATAACATCAGAGGTTTTGAAAGGTACACTGGCTACCTATAACCATAACCGCGCACTTGTGCGGGATCTTTATAAACTGCGTAAAAAACCTGCTTTGGCAATTGAAGGAAGCGAAATGCTTAACCTGCTTATTAAAGGAGGTTCGTTGCCACCGGAAGATTTTACAGTACTGCTGGAAGAAAAACGAAAAGAAATCAAACGGCGCGCACCAAAAACGGAAAAAGCGCGCCGCATTATGGTCTGGGGTAGTATTATGGACGATCCCACCCTGCTGCTGATGATCGAAGAAGCAGGTGGACAGGTAGTAGCTGACGACACCTGCATCGGTTTCCGGGTGTGGGAAAAAGATGTGCCTGTAACAGAGAATCTTTATGAAGGGTTAACTGAACATTACTTTGTAAACTTTCAATGTCCCCGCACAGATCGCGGCCCCGGGGTGGAGCGCTTTAATTATTTATTACAAAGGGCACGTGAATATAACGTTGATGGAGTAATTGGCTACTGTATATCTTTCTGTGACCCGCATAAGTTTGATTACCCTGACCTGCGCGACTACTTAAAAAAAGAAGGTTTGCCCCTGCTTTTAATTGACGATAATTACAGTTTTGAGCCTAAAGGTTCAATAAAAACCCGGCTGCAGGCCTTTCTGGAGATTTTATAAAACTGGAGACATGTATTTATAATCCAGGAATTAAAATCAGACCTGGACAAAGCAGCAAAAATAACTGGACATCTAATGATTTCTTTATTTAAGTAAACCCGGCATAGAAAATAGTTCTAAAAAAAGCAGAAGCGAACGAGATTATAAAAATTTTTCTTGTGCCGCCGTAATAAATATGAGAAAATATTATCATTCATTTTTAGCAACCGGTAATTGCTGCAGCAGAGGTGTGATAACATTGTCCTTAATTATCCAGAAATACGGCGGTTCTTCAGTAGCTACCACCGATCATATCCGCCGTGTGGCCATGAAAGTAGCTTCAACAAAAATACAGGGAAACAAAGTTGCTGTTGTTGTTTCAGCTATGGGTGGACAGACTGACCAGTTGTTAAGCATGGCCGCCGAAATAAGCGGCAGTCCCTCAGGAAGAGAGCAGGATGCACTGTTAGCTACAGGTGAGCAAGTTTGCGCCGCATTGATGTCAATTACTTTAGAAAGCCTCGGTCATAAAGCAAAGTCGTTGATGGGTATTCAGCTTCCATTAGTTACAGACAATGTCCACACCAGGGCACGAATTATTAAATTGCAAACCGAAATAATAGAACAAATCCTTAGCGAAGATACGATACCAGTCGTGGCAGGTTTCCAGGGTGTGACCGAAGAGGGCTGGATCAGCACGCTTGGAAGAGGCGGTTCCGATACAACAGCCGTAGCCCTGGCTGCGGCGCTGAAAGCAGACTGCTGCGAAATCTATACAGATGTAGATGGAGTATATACAGCAGACCCAAATATTTGTCCCAAGGCTCGCCACATAAATATTATATCCTACCAGGAGATGCTTGAATTGGCCGGGCTGGGAGCCAGGGTTTTGCATTCAAGGTCGGTAGAGCTTGCTCAAAAATACCAGGTTCCCCTGGTTGTTAAATCGTCATTTGGGGGAGAAAAACATACCTGGATTGTTAACGAGGAGGAAGTCATGGAAAACTCTATTATCAAGGGAGTTACTTTAGAAAAAAACGTATCAAAGATATCTATAATTCGGGTTCCCGATCGGCCCGGGATTGCTCATAGTATATTATCTCCACTTGCTGAAGCAGCAATCAATGTTGATATGATCATTCAAAATGCCAGTATTGACGGATATGCCGACTTCACCTTTACCATACCAACAACTGAATTAGAAAAAGCCAAAGAGCTTGTCGGCCAGGTAGCCCGGGAAATCAATGCCCGGGAAATGCTTGCCGCAAATAATATAGTAAAGGTATCCGCCGTGGGTATTGGCATTAAAACCAATCCTGGCGTTGCTTCACGCATGTTTAAATCCCTCTCTGAAGAAAATATTAATATTGAAATGATCAGCACTTCAGAGTATCGCATTTCATGCGTGATCGAAGAAAAATATGGAGAACTTGCTGTAAGAGCTGTACATAAAGCTTTCGGCCTTGATAAGGTTAGCAAAGAAAAAACTGAAGCTTAAGGCACCTTTATATATGTTTTCCCAGGCAAATAAACCAAGATATAATAGGATAAGTAACTGCCTGTAAATCATATTAAAAGTAAAGGACGATTATTATGAATAACAGCGAACTGATTCGCCTGTGGAATGGCTTCTGGCAGATAGCCGACCCAAAAATTTGGATTGCTTCTACTATACCGATGGCTCTAGGTGGTGTTTTAGCATTCACCCACCAAGGCAGTTTTTCATGGTCCTGGTTCTTAATCGGTGTAGCAGCAATTTACATGCTCGAAATCGGTAAAAACGCTATAAACGAATATATCGATTATTTAAGCGGGGTTGATCGTTTTGTTTCGCCTGCCAATAGGACTCCTTTTAGCGGCGGCAAGAAAACCATTATCGATGGGAAACTAACACTGCAGGAAAACCTGATTATCGGCATAATAACCGTGACTCTGGGCTGCCTGCTCGGTTTTTTTGTAGTCCTGATCAGAGATTTTAATGTACTCTGGTTTGGCCTTGCAGGCGTTTTTTTTGCTCTCTTTTACAGTCTGCCTCCATTCAAGTTTGCCTACCGCGGACTTGGTGAATTTGTTGTCGGTTTCACTTTTGGTCCGCTAATCACTACCGGCACTTACCTGGTACAAACTCATACTATATCTTTGGAAGTTGTGCTTGCTTCAATACCTCTTGGCTTTATTATCGCCAATGTACTTTGGATTAACCAGTACCCGGATTATGAAGCCGACCTTAAAGGGGGCAAAATGAACGGGGTAGTGCGGCTTGGTAAAAAGAAAGCGGTTAATGTTTACGCCCTTCTTTTTGGGCTTGCATATATATCTCTGCTGGCATTAAGCATATATACCTTTAATTTCTTCTGGCTTTTGCCTTTAATAAGTCTTCCCCTTGCATTAAGAGCAATAATTGTAGCGCGCAGGCATTTTAACGATATCCCAAGGTTAGTTGAAGCAAACGCAAAAACAATTCAGGTTTATCAGCTTACCGGGCTGACCATGGTTGCTGCAGCGCTCCTGCCGCTTTTGTTCGCTTAGTCTTTTTTATAAGATGAAAGCCGTTCTGCTTGTTTTAAGCAGCCCGGCTTTCATTAGCTTTTTATACAAATAAGGGAAGCTTATCTATTTTTTAGCTTCCAATTCCATCGGCTTGTTACAACAAACCAGTGTTCCTACTCCTTCTTCTACAACCTTAACTACGTTAGTACAAACCTGGCATTTATAAACCTGTTCTTTTTTAGTAGCCATTAACCTTGTCTCCTTCTTGCAATTTTTTTAACAGCATCCGCCATCACAACTCGGACCTTTATTGTCAGCTACAGGATCGGTTATCGAAAAACCGGCCTGTGGTCCATCATGAAAATCAATTGCTTTGCCTTCAACAAAATTTGCAATACCCTGGTCGAAGGCAATTCTGATATCGCCCAAGTCCTCTACAATATCTTTTCCTTCTTGAACCGACTCTTCCAGAGTCAGGCCGTACCTTGGACCTCCTCAGCCGACTCCACTAACATAGATACGAATGTACGCATCTTTATTTTCTTCTTCAGCGAGAAATTCTTTAAATTTCTCTTTTGCGGCAGTTGTTACCGTTAACATATCTAATCCTCCTTATAATCAAGTACATTTAGAAGAGAACCCTTACCACATCTGCTGCTTCTTTACTGTTAATACTGTAATGAACCTCTGTACCTCTGCGTTCACTAACAATGATCCCTAAATCCCTTAAACGACCCAAATGCTGAGAAACAGTAGACTGTGAAAGCTGCAGGCAATTTTGCATTGAAGTTACATTACAAGATTCACGCTCCAGCAATTCTTTTATAATGCAGAGCCTTACCGGGTTTGACAAAGCTTTCAATAGGCTGGCCTTTTCCCTGATTAATTGCAATTCATTTTGTGTATCCATTAAGGGATCCCCTCCTTATTTATTATTGTATCATAATATTTAAATTATGCAACCATAGCGTAACAGATTTATTTCATTTTTCCATACCGAGATCTATAATACAGCCTTCACCCGGCTCGAGTGTCAACGGAAAATATATTTTTTGCGGTTCCCGTTCTGGTGCTGTTGAAAAAATTATTTTACTTTCCCTGTTTAAGCTGCCCGGATTAATTTCCTGCCTGCGGAAAGAAAAGTTAACACAAACCATAACTTTTTGCTGATCAGTTTCGCGCAGATAGCAGAAACAGTCTGCAGATACACCCTCAGTAACACTGGAATAGCTGCCTTCCAGTAAAGCAGGCAGACTCTTACGCAGCCGGATTAATTCTCTGACCAGGTTAAGTTGGGAGTGAGGATCATTTTGCTGGACAGCGACACTGCGCCGGCCAATTTCCGGACCAACAGGCAGCCAGGGCGAAACATCGGAAAAACCCGCACAGGCACCTTCATTCCACTGCATCGGAGTGCGGCATCCGTCCCGGCCTCTGTGCAGGGGATACCATTTAACTCCGGGCGGATCTTTTAACTGTTTTTTGCTGAGTTTCACTTCTTTCATTGATATTTCCTCACCATAATAAATAAATGGAGTCCCTTTAAAGGTTAAAAGCATCAGCATTAGTAACCGCGCCCTTTTATCTCCATTCCCATCACTATCATAACGGCTTATCGCCCGAACCAGATCATGGTTGCTAAATGCATAGGCCGGCCACGCATCATTCGGCAAGTTTCTTTCCCAGCGTTCCACACAGCGCCTGAACGCGCCTGCTTGCCAGCGGCAATGGGCTAATTCGAAATAAAAGTTCATGTGCAGCTCATCGTTATTCTTTCCATAGTAAGAAGCAACCAGGGCTGCGTCTTCGCCAATTATTTCTCCAACGCTTGTTTTCGCCGGGTAGACGTCAAATATTTGACGAAATTCTCTTAATACTTCATGAGTTTCCGGTTGATGCTGATTATATTTGCCAATTTGAAAAGTCGGTAAAGCGAAAAGCTTCATAATATTTGCCATCAGCCTACGGTCGGAAGATTTCACCCTATCTTTACCTTTTTCTCGGATAAAAAAGGGCGGGTTGCTGCGAAACTGCTTATCCTTACAGTAATGGTGAGCTACATCTAAACGAAACCCGTCCACCCCACGATTCAGCCAAAAACGAATCACATTACCGACAGCTTCCCGCACTTCGCTGTTGAACCAATTTAAATCAGGCTGCTCCTTTAGAAAAGAATGCAGGTAATACTGCTGTGTTTTTTCGTCCCAGGTCCAGGCCGGTCCAAAAAAATGTGTGCGCCAGTTGTTTGGCAATTTTTTGCCTTTACCTTTACCGTCCTTCCAAATGTACCAGTCACGTTTTGGGTTGTCCCGTGAAGAGCTTGATTCCAAAAACCAGGGATGTAAATGAGAAGTATGATTAACTACTAAATCAAGCATGATCTTGATATTCCTGCGGTGAGCTTCTTCACGTAAGCAATCAAAATCAGCAAGGGTTCCATAACGGGGGTCTATATCACAATAATCGGCAACATCATAGCCATAATCAAAATCAGGGCTTTTAAAAAACGGGCTGAACCAGATAGCATCTATTCCCAGAGAATTGGTCGTCCCATCATTAAGATAATCTAACCTTGATATAATCCCCTTTAAATCACCAATCCCGTCACCATTACTATCCTGAAAGCTACGCGGGTAAATCTGGTAAAAGACCGCCTTTTTCCACCAGTAATTGTCCTTATCTAATTGTAGCGCTTGATCTGGCACTGTTAACCTATCTCCTTTTTAGAAATAATATTTTCATAGCAAACAAATCGCGCTGTTTCGAATGATTTCTAACCGATGTTTTCTGTTGTTGGAATAGCTTC
>PWSG01000131.1 GCA_003564055.1 Syntrophomonadaceae bacterium | reverse complement strand
CGTTGCCGCCAACAAAGATGTTGATTTTTGCCAAGTCGTCCAACGTCAAGGAACGTATCCCGCGAAAACGCTCGATCTTCAAGTAGGTCAGCATATCATTGCATGTTGCTAGGGGGGGGCATAGCGCGGGCCACCGTGGTCCGGCCCAGCCACCATTCTTCCGGCAGTTAAATCATTGGAATCGCTGGCCGCAAGGCATTTACCGCAACGGGGACAGTCACGTTCTCCGTCGAGGTCTCGGAAGTAGTAAGATTTTCTGGCTCAGACCGGGACTACCTGGCCTACGAGGAGACGGTCGTAGAAACGCTTCGGCGCGACCCTGATGGGGATTCTGGGGTGCTGTTAGCCCTCAAACAAGCGATGATTCTCTCGCGTCTCCGGTTTTGCCGAGCGCGCAGCATTGACCGCCGCCCCTCGCTGGGGTGGTTCACGCTGCCCCAATTATTTAGTGTTCATGCGGAACTAAGTGAAGGTCTCTAAGACCGGCGAGAGGGTGATTGAGCGGGGTGCCGCAGCCATCCTCAGCTGCTGCTCTTTTGGCGAGCGGTTTCCCGCGACGCCAGACAAAGTCAGCAACGTAGTGCTTCGCAAAGACGAAAGAATGGAGGCAAGAAGGGATTCCAATTGAGTACGCGATGGATAGTCCGCCGCGACTGAAGCACGATTTGGCACGGAATTTTGACGAACGCATGGACGAACGTTCTGAATTCCATTCGCAAAAGGCTCTGTCTCTCTTCTTCGTGACGTGCGCGGTGACGTGGTTGAATGGGAAGCCACAACGCGGCCCACGCTTTCAGTGTCCATGCCAGCGAAGTCATCACCATATAGGCCCAGTTGCTGACTAGATTATCAACCGGCGCCTTCAAGGCATGCACACCGCTGGCGAGATGAGCAATGAGGTTCTCCTGATCGCAACGATCATTGCAACCAAAAACGATCTCGCTTGCTGATGCAGTCCTGTCGTTGGTGATGTAAAAAAAGTAGCGAACCTCGTCCAGCAAGCGGCGTTCGCCCTTTTCCTGAGAGATATTTTTTCGAACCACAATCATGCGATATGGCCTAGCACAAGCGGCAGGCTGGTACTCGAATTCAGCGACTTCCTCACTCTGCAATTCCAGGTGAAGATACTGTCGACGACGAATGACCGTTCTCTTGACGCGAGGTGGCCGCTGTCGCGCCGGGCCTTCCCTTTGGTAAGATGGAGGGCGGATCAGTTTGGTCCAGCCAGTTTCGGGTAAATCTTCGGCAATCGCCTTCAGATTGGGCTTTGCATCGTAGCCGAACTGAAACAGCACACCCTCGTCAGTCCAGCCATCGAGATATTCCGTTTGACTGAAATCCGTGTCGCCGCGCAAACGGATGCGGTGAAATCCCCCGCGACGACAGACCCGAATGGCCCGATTGGCCTCTTCGCCCGCACCCTCATGACTGGGACGGTTGCCAGGACGATTCACAATGGAGAGAACCTCTCCCGTGTTTGCCAAGCTGACCACCAACGGATGATAACCCCACTCGCCCTTGTAGGATATGTCCATTCCTTCCTTGCATTCGCCGGTCGTGATCACCATCGTTCCATCCATATCGATGACCGCTTCCGAAAAGAAATCCTCGGCCTGAGTCTGCCAAGCATTCAAACGTGCGTGATTGATGGCGTCCAGCAGCACGCGCACGTCCTCTTCAGAAAAACGGCGGCAGAAATCCCCCGCCGTCGTGGGGTCGGGGATTGCATCTGCGCCCAGCGCATCCAAAAAGACCTCATCGTTTCGTCGCAGTTCGATGTCTTGCAAACAGGTGCCTTCGCACAACGCGTTGAAGGCGAAATTCAGGACATGATCGGACTCATGGTATGGCAAATGAAACCGAAGCAAATGAAGCCGTCGATCAATAATATCCACCAACCCGACGCGTTCGGCCAATCGGCGAAACATTGAGATTCCGCCGTAAGCGATCCCGCGGATCTTGTCCGACAGTTCATACTTCACCCCATTGCTGCTCATGACACAACCTGCGTTCTCAGCCAGACGCTGGTACTTGTTCCGGTTTGTGCGCCGCAGGCGCTCGCGAATCCGTCGCTTGCGATCCGCCAGTCTCTTTGCTACACTTCGCTTCACTCGAAATCCTCCGTTAATAGGTAAGTAAACGTTTGTACGTTCATCCATTTAACCGCAAAAATAACGGAAGATTTCGATTTTTCTTGAAATTTTTCCTGAAAATCCCAATAATCATCGCTTGATCAAGGGCTAGGAGCGGGGCATGGCATCGGCGGATTTGCACCAGAGGATATGCGACCCAAAAAACGTCGGCTCATCACAATTATCCGTCCTTCGCACACATGGTACCCACTTTGTTCGCATCCGAGTTGGACGGGTGCTCATCCCCGGACGTTCTATAGATATAACGCTTCTCGAAGCCCGATTGGACAGCCGGCGGGAAAATTTTTAAAAAAATGGCGCCGCCAGCGCCGCGGGCGATTTATGCGACCGAATGATTGCCACCCGCTCGGCTT
>PWSG01000147.1 GCA_003564055.1 Syntrophomonadaceae bacterium | reverse complement strand
TCGGTTCACTGATGGGAGCATTTAGCCGGGTTACCTGCAGGCAGCCTAATTTCGAAGCGGGTACGCTCCGGCAGCTTGACGAAGCCTATTTCCGCCGGGTTGCTGCAGTCGAATTTGCCGTTAAACATGATGATGGCAAAGATCCGCGGGGTTTTGCTCAGGCTGATATTATTCTCGTCGGCATTTCGAGAACCTCAAAAACTCCGCTTAGTATGTATTTGGCTCACCAGGGAATTATGGTTGCCAATCTGCCCCTTGTTCCCGAGGTTGAGGTGCCCGAAGAGCTGTTTTGGATACCATCTGAAAAAATTATCGGCCTGGTGATAAATCCCGGACAGCTCCGGGAAATTAGAAAGGAGCGTCTTAAAGCGCTCGGCCTGGATGAAGATGCTGATTACATAAATGCAGAACGCATAGAAGAAGAACTAGCTTATGCCCGCCGGGTAATGAAAAAACTGGGCTGCACAGTTTTTGATGTTTCCAACAAAGCAGTAGAAGAAGTAGCCAATAATATCATCCAGTTGATAAAAGGGGGAAGGTGAGTTGAAGACAGGGCAGCATGTTTTTCCTTTTGAACAAGGCGATAAATCGATGAAGAGTCTTCTGGGGGGCAAAGGTGCCAACCTGGCCGAGATGGCTCGCATTGGTTTGCCGGTACCGCCAGGTTTTACTGTTACTACAGAGGCCTGTAATCAGTATCTAAGGCAGGGGGGGGGACTCTGGCCTGAGCTTAAAGGGGAAATAATTGAAAACTTAAACCTTCTTGAACAGCAGACCAGTCGCAACTTCGGCGGGGAACAGCCTCTTTTACTGTCAGTGCGTTCAGGCGCTGTTATTTCCATGCCCGGAATGATGGATACCGTCTTAAACCTGGGCTTGAACGAGAAGGCGACAGAGTCGCTGGCAGTAGAAACCGGTAATCGTCGTTTTGCCCTGGACTGCTACCGCCGCTTTATACAGATGTTTGGTGACGTGGTGCTAAAGGTGGGGCATTATAGTTTTGAAAATGTGCTTACAGAAATAAGACAGCGTAAAAAAGTTAAGACTGATGCTGAGCTTAACGAAGCTGATCTTGAGCAGGTTGTAAAAGATTTCTTAGATTTAGTGCACGAAGAAACGGGAAATGAATTTCCAACAGATCCGCAGGAGCAGTTATTTTTTGCCATTGAAGCCGTCTTTAAATCCTGGAATACAGATCGTGCTGTAGTATACCGTAAGGCCAATCGTATCCCCGATGATCTGGGCACCGCAGTTAATGTCCAGGCCATGGTTTTTGGCAACCTTGGGGCAGATAGCGGCACAGGTGTGGCTTTTACCCGCGATCCCTCGACGGGGGAGCGAAAGCTTTATGGTGAATACCTGCTTAATGCCCAGGGAGAAGATGTCGTCGCCGGAATCCGCACGCCAAAACCGCTTGAGGGTCTTAAAAAAGACTTGCCCGCTGTATACAGCCGATTCATTGAGATCTGCGACATTTTAGAAAACCATTACCGCGATATGCAGGATATTGAATTTACCATTGAACGGGGCAAGCTTTACATGCTGCAGACTCGGACAGGCAAAAGGACTACCTCTGCTGCTTTAAGGGTTGCCGTTGATATGGTTAAAGAAGAGCTAATTACAAAGCAGGAGGCTATTAAAAGAATTGAGCCGCATCAACTCGAACACTTAATGCACTGGCGCATTGATCCAGATGCCAAAAAGGATATTATAGCAAGCGGTTTGCCTGCTTCTCCTGGCGCTGCATCCGGTAAGGTGATTTTTGATGCTGATCGGGCCGAGGAAACTGCCCAGGCTGGAGAAAAAGTTCTCCTTGTCCGCCCGGAAACTACTCCCGATGATATCAGCGGTATTATTGCCGCCGAGGGTGTTCTAACCAGCAGGGGTGGAATGACAAGCCATGCCGCAGTTGTAGCCCGTGGCATGGGTAAGCCCTGTGTTTGCGGCTGCGATGAGTTAAAAATTGAACTGGGAAAAGGCCGCTTTTATATTGCCGGGGTAGAATATTCAGAGGGAGAGGTTCTTTCCATTGATGGCAGCACAGGCCAGGTTATTCTTGGGGAAACATCATTAATTGAACCCCAGTTCAGCGATGAATTTCATGAGCTTCTTGGCTGGGCCGATGAAATTCGCCGCCTTAAGGTAAGAGCAAATGCAGATAACCCGGAAGATTCACGTCTTGCCTTAGAGATGGGCGCCCAGGGAATTGGTTTGTGCCGAACAGAGCATATGTTCATGGCGGCTGAACGCGTTCCAGTTGTTCAAAAAATGATCCTTTCATCAGAATTGAAAGAACGTGAAGCAGCCCTCGATGAACTTTTACCCATGCAGCAGAGTGACTTTAAAGGCATCTTAAAGGAAATGGTTGGGAAACCTGTCACTATTCGTCTCTTGGACCCTCCTTTGCACGAGTTTTTACCAGACAGGGAAAATCTTTTAGTAGAAGTGGATCGCCTGCAAAGAGAAGGCGGTGATGCCGAAAAATTGGCTTTTAAAGAAGAGTTGCTGCAGAAAGTGCGCAACCTGTCAGAATTTAACCCTATGTTAGGCCATCGCGGCTGCCGTCTGGGTTTGGTTTACCCGGAAATTTACCGCATGCAGGTCAGGGCAATATTTATGGCTGTTTTTGAACTTTTAGAAGAAGGATTTCCCCCCGACCAGCTAAAGCCTGAAATTATGATTCCCCTGGTTGGACATCGTGGAGAAATGGAAATGATGAAACAGCTTGTCGATAATGAAGCAGCAGCAGTTTTTAAAGAACAGGGCAGGCAGCTGTCTTACCTGGTTGGGACAATGATTGAACTCCCCAGGGCCTGCCTGGTTGCCGATCAGCTGGCGGAATCAGCATCATTTTTCTCTTTCGGCACCAATGATCTTACACAAACTACTCTTGGTTATAGCAGGGATGACTCGGAAGGCAAGTTTTTACCTTTCTATCTCCAGCAAAAGATATTGAAAGAAAATCCTTTTGCTGAAATTGACCGTGAAGGTGTAGGCAGATTGGTAGAGATAGCAATTGAAAAAGGCCGCTTAACCAGGCCAGATATAAAGCTGGGTATTTGTGGAGAGCACGGTGGTGACCCTTCATCTATTGAATTTTTCCACGCCGCTGGGCTGGAGTATGTAAGCTGCTCACCTTATCGGATTCCTATTGCCCGCCTGGCCGCAGCAAGGGCCAGTCTTTACCAGATAGAATATTAAAAAGAGTAAAAAGAATAAATCTTTAAATAGTCAGTTGATATAAACAGGAGAAACAAAATTTTTGGCGAATAATGAATAAGTTAAAATAGTCGCAAGGAGTGATCTAATTGACCTACCATGATAACCATGATTTAGCTTTAGAAAGCATTCACCCTCCATGTCAATCTGCATGTCCTGTGCATCAGGGTGTCCGCGATTATCTTCTGGCCATAGCTACCGGTGATTTTGACCGGGCTCTGGCAATAATCAAGGAAACAAACCCGCTGCCTTTTGTCTGCGGAACGATTTGCGCTCATCACTGCGAAGATGAATGCCGGCGCAATGATGTGGATAAACCACCTTCCATTCGCGGTCTTAAACGCTTTGCCCTTGAACATGGCAAGGCTAAAGTTCTGCCGCCTGCAGATGAACCTGATCTTAAAGGCAGGGTTGCCATAATTGGTGCAGGTCCTTCCGGATTGACAGCTGCTTTCGACCTGGCCCGCAGGGGCGCGGAAGTAACTGTTTTCGATCGTGAAAAATCAGCGGGAGGAGCCGTCCGCCATTATATTCCCCTTTACCGCCTTCCTGATAAAGCCGTTGATCAGGATATTGATGAAATTGCCGGGCAGGGAGTCGAATTCAAGTTCGGTTTTGAGCTGGGCAAAGATATTACTATTGAACAGCTGGAACAAGAAGGCTATAATGCTGTTTTGCTGGCGTTGGGTTTGCCGGTGAGTCGTGGTCTGAATATCCCCGGAGTTGAAGGAGACGGAATATTGTACGCCCTTCCTTTCCTGCAGTCAGTAAAGCGGGAAGGATTTAAGTTTGAAGGCAGTCCGACCGTTATTGTTATCGGTGGCGGAAACGTAGCTATGGATGTAGCCCGGTCAGCCCTGCGCGCAGGAGCAGCCAATGTAAAACTGGCATGCCTTGAATGCGATGATGAGATGCCTGCATTTGAATGGGAAATTGAAGAAGCCAGGGAAGAAGGAGTTCAGTTTAACACCTCCTGGGGTCCTGACACGATAGCAAGGGAAAACGGTAAAGTAAAAGGTCTCGAAGTGGTTGAATGCAGCTGTGTCTTTGATGAAGAAGGGCGGTTTAATCCCAGCTTTAATAAAGAAAACAAGGAAATTTTAAGCGGCGATATCGTTATTTTTGCAATCGGTCAGGGTGGAGACCCTGAGCCTTTGCGCAATGAAATCGAAATTGATGATCGCGGCCGCGTAGTTTTTAACCCGAATAAAATGACTACCAGCAGGGAAGGTGTTTTCAGCTGTGGCGAAATGATAACCGGGCCCGGTTCTGCAGTAGAAGCCATGGGTAACGGGCGTCTGGCTGCCCAGGCTGCTGCCAGCTATCTCAAGGGGGCAATTTTCGATAGTGCCAGGGTAGAACATGAAGAAAAACCAGTACTTGATAAACTCGATGAAAAAGTGGCAGAAGAAATTGATAAGATGGAACGTTACAAAATACCAATGATCTCCCCTGAAGAAAGGGTGCGTCATTTTGAACAGGCTGAACTGGGCTACGATGTAGAAACAGCAGTTTGTGAAGCGCGCCGCTGTCTGACCTGTGCCGCTGGAGCCCAGCAGGACGAAGAACTCTGTGTCCACTGTCTTACCTGCGTGCGGATCTGTCCCTACGACGTTCCTGTTGTGAACGCCGAGGGTAAAGTTGAAGTCCGTAATGAGCAGTGTCAGGCCTGCGGCCTGTGTCTCAGTTTTTGCCCTGTTTATGCAATTAAATTCCGGGCTCCTTATGTTGAGGAAGCTGTTGAAGCGATCGAGCCTGCAGTTGATAAACTTTTAGCCAAACGTAACGGCGAAACTTCAGTCCTGGCGATTACCTGTTCCTATGGAGCTTTTGCCATGCCTGAATTTATTAAAAAAGAATACAAGAATATAGGTGTTGTTCGCTATCCATGTGTAGGAAAACTTGATACCGCACACCTGCTGAAAGCGCTCGAGGCCGGTGCCGATAAAGTGGTCGTTGTCGGCTGCAGTGAAAGCGACAAATTCCACTGTCAGTACAAAGATATTAGTTACTGGTCAGAAAGAAAAGTCCTTCACGCCGGTGACTTGTTAGGAATGCTTGGCATGGAACGCAGTGATATAGTTTATACAGAAATAGCCGGTGAAAACATTGATAGATTTGAACAGCTTGTCGCCGAGGCGCTAGAAAAGCCTGAAACTGAGGAAGAAGAGGCCCAGTAAAAAAAGAAACTAAGGAATACTCTCAAGCCCCGGCGTCCTGGAAGGTGCCGGGGTTTTTGAATAATGCTGCAGGAATGGAAGACAGATTGTCGAATAAAACCAAAGCAGGCATAAAATAGTCTTTTCTAATAAGAGGTGTCTGCATTGAAGCAGTTTTTTAAAATAAGCAGAAGCACAGGGAGCACCTCGTCTCAATTTCAGGGATGGGGTTTTTGTTATCAACCTTTAAGGGCCTGTTAAAAATTTTTAGGCCTGAATCAGAAATGATAGGTGTTGACTATGGCGCAGGGAATACCGGAAGATATTATAGATGAAATCAGGCAGCGCACAGACCTGGTTGGCCTGGTCGGAGAATATCTTAAACTTGAAAGAAGGGGGAAAAACATGGTCGGCCTCTGTCCTTTTCACAGTGAGAAAACTCCTTCTTTTTCAGTCTCTCCCGACAAGCAGCTTTATCACTGCTTTGGCTGCGGGGCATCAGGCAATGCTTTCAGCCTGATTATGCAAATGGAAAATATGGAATTCCCTGAAGCCGCACGTTTCCTGGCCGGCAGGGCAGGTGTTACAATTCCCGAGCGGAAATCCTCTTCAGCTGAAGACAATTTAAAAGAAAAAATATATAAACTAAATGAGCTGGCGACAAAGTTTTACGCTCATCATCTGCATAAAACCGAAGCCGGCAAAAAAGCGCTAGAATATTTACTGAAAAGAGGAATTAATCAGGATACAATAGAAATGTTTAGTATAGGTTATGCTCCGGAAGGTTGGAGTGGATTCTTTGATTTTGCTAAAAAAAAGGGGGCTCAGCCTGATTTAATAATTAAAAGCGGCCTTGCTTCGCCAGGCAGGGAAAAAGGTTATTATGATCGCTTCAGGGGCAGGGTCATGTTTCCGATCTTCAACATTGGCGGTAAAGTAGCCGGTTTTGGCGGCAGAATCTTAGAAGATGGAGGTAAAAGCGGTCCGAAATACTTAAATTCACCGGAGACTCCAGTTTTCGACAAGGGCAGGATGCTTTATGGTTTAAACCTGGCCCGTGATGAGATCAGACGCCAAAAAAAGGCAGTAGTTATGGAAGGCTATACCGATGTAATAACCGCTTTCCAGGCTGGAATCAAAAATTCTGTCGCTTCCCTGGGCACCTCGCTTACCGCAGAACAGGGTCGCTTGCTCCGTTACCAGGCGGATACAGTAGTAACCGCTTATGATTCGGATAGTGCAGGACAGGCGGCAACCTGGAGAGGCCTGGCCATCCTGCAATCTTCAGGGTGCCTGGTGCAGGTAGCAAATCTTCCCGGTGATACAGACCCGGATAACTATATCAGGGAAAAAGGACCCGGGCAATTTATAGAACTTGTAGAAAAAGCCAGTCCGTTGATGGAGTACCGTCTGCAGCAGCTTAAGAAACGCTTCGATCTTGAATCTGATAAAGGCAGAATTGATTACACAGAAGAATTAATGCCTTTCCTTCTAGCTGCTGTAAATCAGGTTGAACAGGATTATTATCTGAAAAAGTCTGCTGAAGAAATGGGCATTGATGAAGATGCCCTGCGCAGAGAGCTAAAGAAGAGGCGAGCAAGGGGCGGCCGTTATAAAGAAGCAGGGCAAAAAGAAAATTTAGATGAAAAGGGGACAACAGAAATAAGGCCTGAAGAAAAAAATTTGATATCTTTAATGCTTCAGAGCAAGGAAATAGCCGAAGAAGGACGAAGTTTATTACGACTGGATTATATAGATGATCCTAAGGTTAGAAAAATAATAGAAAATATATGGGATCATGCGGCAGGAGAAACGGTATTCAGTACAGAAAAGTTCTTGAACCGCTTTGAAGACCATGAAATTGTAAAAATTATTACTGCTGCGGTAACTGAACCATCTTTGCAGGATTTGCCAGCTGAAACAGCGAAGCGTATTACTGAAGACAGCGTAAAAAAAATACATAAAATATGGGTTAATAAAAAACTAAGGGATTTAAGAAAAAAACGGGAAAGTTATGAAGCTCAGGGATTGCTTGATGAAGCAAATAAATTGTTTCTTGAAGAACAGGAATTGTCAATGAAAAAAGACGGTGGTCCTTACCGTTTAGGAAAAGGAGGGGATTTCAATGGCTAAAGATATAGAAAAAGCGATATCCCTTGAAGATGCTCAGCTTGAATTGGTTGAGCGTGGTAAAAGCAAAGGCTCAATAAGTTATAAAGAGATCATTGAAACCCTGCAGCCTTATGAACTTTCAGTGGAGGCTCTCGATAACTTTTATGATAAATTGGCTCAGCATGGTATCGAAATTACAGACGATTCCAGCGCAGGAGTTCATAGTTCCGGCCAGGATTCAGATACCAACACGGGAAAGAAGGCGGGTGATCTTCTTTCTGTTCCGGAAGGGATAAGCGTAAATGATCCTGTCCGTATGTATTTAAAGGAGATTGGCAAGATTCCCCTGCTTACCTCAGAAGAAGAGGTAGAATTGGCCCGGGCTATCGAACAAGAAGATGAAGATGCCCGTCGCCGGCTGGCAGAGGCCAATTTGCGTCTTGTAGTTAGTATTGCCAAGAAATATGTTGGCAGGGGTATGTTATTCCTTGACTTGATCCAGGAAGGGAACCTGGGGTTGATAAAAGCAGTAGAAAAATTTGATTACCGTAAAGGTTACAAGTTTAGCACTTACGCTACATGGTGGATTCGCCAGGCTATCACAAGGGCTATAGCCGATCAGGCCCGGACAATCCGCATCCCGGTTCATATGGTTGAAACGATTAACAAGCTGATCCGCATTTCCCGGCAGTTGGTTCAGGAGTTAGGCCGGGAACCTTTACCGGAAGAAATTGCCCAGGAAATGAATATTAGTGAAGACAGGGTAAGAGAGATTCTAAAAATTGCCCAGGAACCGGTATCACTTGAAACACCGATAGGCGAGGAAGATGACAGTCACCTTGGCGATTTTATTGAAGACCATGAAGCCCAGGCTCCTGCCGATGCCGCTGCTTTTGAATTGCTCAAAGAACAGCTGGAAGATGTACTTGATACCCTGTCCGCCCGGGAAGAGAAAGTACTTCGCTTACGCTTCGGCCTTGATGATGGCCGCTCACGGACCCTTGAGGAAGTTGGACAGTACTTTGGAGTAACCAGGGAAAGAATCCGTCAGATTGAAGCAAAAGCCCTGCGCAAATTACGCCACCCCATGCGCAGCAAGCGTTTACGCGATTACCTGGAGTAATAACTGCAGCAGGACGGGCTTTTTTCAAAGATTACTTAAAGCAGGGTGAAACGGTGTGGGGGATAAGTTCTTTTAACCCTCTTTTTACTTTCTTTTAACCCTCATATTTTTTCTTTAAACAGCACTTGACGGGGATAGTTCGTTTAAGTATAATACTAATGCCGATAAGGTTCCTCAGTAGCTCAACGGCAGAGCGACCGGCTGTTAACCGGTAGGTTGCAGGTTCGAATCCTGCCTGGGGAGCCAATTTTTATGTACTTTTATAAAGAATAACTGCTGAGCGGCGCCATGGGGACGTTTCGAGCGTCCCTTTAAGCACAAGCTTAAAGGCCGGATGGGAGTCGGTGGAAATGTCCCCTATGGCTTAGCTTGTCTACCCTGCTTGCTGCTTATCCTTCCGCCACTCACAGCGGCTTCTTTTGGAACAAAAATCACACGGTACGACACTGCTGCTCAGCCCTTTTCCGCGGGGAATAACAAAAGAAACGGACTTCCTGGGTATCATCAGGCAGCTTTCGGTCAGGCGTATGCCGATCTCATCTGCGGGAAGGATAGAGAACAGCTCTCTTTGCTGTTCAATCGGCCAACCCTCCTGCCCCGGCTGAGCGCGCATGCCAAGTGATGTTTCTATTTCACAGGCTTCTTTGCTGATTATATCTTCGACCGTTTGCGAAACCATTCTAAGGGCGGCAATACCTGCGCCGTCAAGGGCTACAGCCTTAACCGGATTTTCACTCATTGTTTTCTCGACCGTATCTTCCAGGGCTTTGCCGATCGTGCATGCAGCAATGTTCAAATCTTCTGCACCGGCCATTGCCCTGGCGACAAGAGGTCCCTCGAATGCACCACCCTCAAATTTTATGCTCTGATGGTTAAACTCTGTTACCCTGGCAATGGTATAGAGCGCAGCAGGTTCAATTAAAGAGTGCGCTTCTTCCAGCACAGATTCTGCAGATTCAAACAAGCGTTTTGATGCGCGTGCCGGGTCGATACCCTGTCCTTTTAAAACATCTTCCCTGGTGAGTTTGAAATCAAATTCGCTAACCAATTTATGCATTAAAACTACCTCCATTTGTCGAGCCTGATTTTCATTTTAACCTTATTTCTGGTTCTTGACAAGAATCTGCAGGGTGTGTTATATTCATATAGCTGTTAGGTGAGCGCTAAAAATATTTGGCCGCGATTAAACAATGCGGGCCCATAGCTCAGCTGGAAGAGC
>PWSG01000179.1 GCA_003564055.1 Syntrophomonadaceae bacterium | reverse complement strand
GCAACCCCCGCCGGGAGAATTCGATCTTGGTCGGCATCGGCTGCGCCTCGCCCGGAATCGAAAGACCCAGTTTCCAGCGTTGCGTGGTCTCGGTCTGCTTGTGCTCGGTGACGTGTTCGATCCGGACACGATGGATCGAAAGCGCCTGCGCAAACGGAGCGGACCCCAGGATGGCGTTCACGATCTCCTGGAGTTTCAATACGGGGATGTGCGCGACATCCAGATCCATGTCTTCCGAGTAGCGGGGGCTGTTGAAGAAGAAGCGCAAATTACACCCGCCCTTGATGGCATAGGCGCTTTTGTCCGTCTTACGGCCGAGAAACGACAGGAAGATCAAATGAAAGACCTCGACGGCCTCGATGCACGAGAATGCGGTCATGTCGATATAATACGCGCAAACGACATTTGTGTCAACTATGTGTTATTGCGGCGGCGCGTTACGGGTGTCATTCATTTTAGTTGTCGATGGTTAAGCGGCAGACAGATTGGAGCGGAAACGTGCGACGAGCGCACACATTGCGGCCGCATTTTTGAGCCTCCAATGCATTCCTGACTGCTTGCAGCGGCGCGCAACGTCGGTGCGGCAGGCGGCCTCAACGAGTCCCGATCCGATATATAGTCCCTGTTTGCGGTATTTGCCATAGCACATGTTTGTCTGCCGTTTTTCGATGTAGGCGAGCATGGCGGCAGCTTTTTCGGAGTTGTTTTCCAGGCCGGGAAAGCGCTTGCGCAGATGGCGCAAAAGCGAGACTGCCCCGAACCGGCGCAGGATGCCGCGTGCGATTCTGAAGGCTTTGGATGTGTCTGCGGGTACGAGTTCGGCAAGGTCGATGAACGCCTGGACGTATTCGCAGGTATGGTAAAAGTCCACCGTAAAGACGATGTCGTTGCCAGGGAACGCATTCTTGACGATGTTCGCGATCCATTCGGCGCCGTCGCCGACGACCTGCACGCGGAATTTCTTGCCGTAACCGCGACTGAAGGCAAGGCGTCTGAGCAGGATTCCGAACTCCTTGGCCTCCTTGGCCGAGACGATATGCGACTCGCACAGGG
Organism: Syntrophomonadaceae bacterium; assembly: GCA_003564055.1. GTDB lineage: Bacteria > Bacillota > Dethiobacteria > DTU022 > DTU022 > T3SED10-7. The sequence goes on along the minus strand of PWSG01000179.1, from coordinate 1,464 downwards.
GATCGCGCACAGGGCGACCTTTCGCGTCGAGCCTGCGGAAGGTGCCGACAACGCCGACCTTCACCTCTCTCGTGCCGGCTCTGCCGTCAGGCCCCTTTCCTTTGACGCCCTCGGTGTCGGCCTTGACACATGGTACGCCGGTTCCATCGAGCATGATGTAGAGCGTGGGCAGGGTTTCCGCAGTGGCCGCCAGCAGCCAAGCCGGAAAGTGCGGGGCCAGTAACCGCAGTGTGGGGTACTCCTGTGCGGCAACGGCGCGTTCCCCGGCGGCGAGAGCCTTTCTGCGGAAAGCGGATTCCGACATGTTTACCCCCGCGAAGCGTTCCAGCGTCGCGGCACCCTCGGCGAAAGAGCCGCACAGAGCGGCCGCGTGCTGCAGCCTGTCGCGCAGAGCCGGTGTCATCCCGTCCTTGAGCCCCAGAGCGGCGTCAAGCGGGCATGCGCAAGGGGCGTCGCCCGTGCGAGGGAAGCAGCCGTTGCGCTTGCGGCGGGCGACCTTCTCGCGCGCAGCCTTGCGTCGCGACTGACGCGTCGGGAGAAAATCGACTGGCGCGTAGTATGCACGCGAGTACGTCACGTACCCAAGAATCGAGCCGATCGTTACCTCTCGGTAGCCATCGAAAACGCCGTATGGCGCCTCACGACCGAGTGCGCACAAAACGCCGGAGAGCACCTGTCTTCCATCTGCGCGCAGGGCTTCCGCCAGCCTCTCGTCGAGGGTTCCAAGGCTATCAGGGATCGCTCCGGACTCGGACTGCATGAGTTCCTCGCCGAGCTGCGCCAGCACTGCTTCGACGTTGGCCATGTTAGGAAACGGAAACGATGGGATCAGTCTTTTTTTTTGAAATCGAGCGCAAGCGTTGCGGCCAGCTCGCGATGTTGCACCTGCAGTGCATGGCGCAACCTCCCAGCTTCGAGCAGGCGTTTCACGGCCTCGACCTTGTCGGATGGAATGCGCTTCGACCTGCGTCTTCCCGGACCGGCACGGTACTGCAGGACGGGTGCCGTGGGGTAGGTCGAGACCGTGCCGTCCTTCTTGACGTACGTCGCCTTCTTGTTCTCAAGTAGATCGCCCTCCAAGTACGGGCCGAGGGCTTCCGCCTCGCTCGTAATTTGATTCAGCCGCTTTAGCACTTGTGATTCATTCATGGGCAGCCCCTTTCTATTGTCTTCGTTAACAAAGACAATAAAATACCACACATGAAATCTTCGTACAAGGGAAAATTAACATGAATTTCACAAGATCCCGCGCAGATCCTGTAGGATGCATCCAATCTCCATCGGATACGGCCGCATCCCCATCAACTAAATCGGAGCGCAGACAAGGTTAATCGTTGACATGCACTCGCATCCGGCGGTATCTTTTCAGCAATGAGGTCGCATACCACAGATTCTGTGTTTCCGAAACACGCAGTTCGTCACCATCGGCCAAGGCGTTCCGCCTCCGGACGGCGGTCTGGTTGG
>PWSG01000163.1 GCA_003564055.1 Syntrophomonadaceae bacterium | reverse complement strand
GTCTCGACCGGTTTGATTCCAATCTTGTACTCCGGTTTATTTCGCTGAACAATACTCGCCGATTCAATGAAGTCGTCCGGAAACTCCGGAATCTGCCGAGCTTCCCCCTCAAAATCCGAACCCAGTCGTCCACCAACCATGGCAATCTCAATAATCCTTGTGTAGTAACCGTTCATGGACTGTCTATCCCAACCATTCACCGGAAGTGAGTCAAGAAACGTCGGAATAACCGGTGTCTCTCTATGACGAGGTAGTGGGTGGAAGAACTTGGTGTTCTCGGGCAGCCTGTTGAGGTCAGGCTTTACAAAGGTAACGGCCGCACGGAGGGTCTCAGCCTTGTCCCGCAACCGCTCCCCCATACGTTCAAGTTGCAACCTTGTAAAATACCAGGTGGATGCAACCTTTGGCTGCGACAGATACTCATCAATTGAGCCAAACACACGTACCTGAAACCCATTGTCACGCATCCGCGAAACGTAGTAGGGAGGCATTTCAAGCTCAGGTGGAGCGACTAGGTCGACCTCGACCTCATGAAACACCTTCAAGCCATTCACCTTTGAATGAACTGTTCGGCCGTGGAATAAGTCACCAACCAACGCCAGATGCAGATGCGACCGACTCCAGTTCTTTTGCTCCAGAAAACTAAACTCGTCCAGGAACTCCTGAGTCGGGTGTTCGTGCCGCCCGTCACCAGCGTTGATAAACGCGGGCTGACACAGCCCGGCCGACCGAGCATACTCGCCGATTGAGGACTCCAGCCAGCGGCACACGCCTTCCAGCTTGGTGCGCACCACAAAGATTGAGGTATCGGCGTAGCCTGTCAGCATTCGTATTGTATCGGTAATGCTCTCTTTTTTGTTGAAAGAGGAACTGCCAGCAGTGAAGTCATTTACCCGTAGCCCGTGGAACTTTGCAGCGTTGCGAAATGACTCCTTTGTCCTGGTGGAGTCCTCCATAAACAGGAGATACAGGGCACCATCGCTCCGTTCAAGCCGGAACTCCTCTGTGGGCTCATGATTCTGAAGCGCGTGTTTTAGCCTTCGGGTCTTCTCATACAGGTAGACTTGCTCGTCGACCGAAAGATCCTGCACCACCTGGATGGTGCGACCGAGAAAAGGCGAGTCTTTCATTGTTACTCCGTGGTCATGTTGGTTTGGTTAAGCGGCCGGACAGTGCCGTCGGTTGCCTGTACATAAACTCGTGGCCCGGAGAAATGAATGTAGGTGTCTGGGTCAACAGCAACGCTCGAACGCTCAAGCAACTCAAGTCCCGCAGTGAATCTCCCAAGATACCATGCATTGCCCTCGCGCATCACTGCGAACACCGCCCCGCCGCTGGTCGTCAGCATGGAACCCGCCGCAATCTCCTGGTCACCGAACACAATCGGCTCAAGTGAGTCGGTATCTACCTGGGTGAGCCGCGGTGTTCCGGCATCATCGGCAATAAGTATGTAGTTGCCTTCAAGCTCCAGAAAACGCCGTCCGTACACCGTATCTAAGGACGACCTGTGGGTCTCTTCCCCGGTTGCCGCATCTACGCGTGCGAGCCTGCCAACCACCACCCCATTCTCCCGGCGCACCAGCATATAGACGGTGCGTACCGGCTCAGGCGCTCTAGCCTCCGGTGCCGGTTCCTCGGTCGGTTCCTCGACCACCTCCGGATCAGGTTGTTCGTCCGGAACTGCGGCTACCGCCTCGTCTTCCTCGCGGTCCAACACCGTTTCTATGTCTTCCGCCAACTCGTCCCGGAGTCTGCGAACATCTTCGGTAAGATCTTCTACTGCTTCTTCACGTTCCGCCAGCTCGGCCTGTCTGCGTTCTACATCCTCGCGTTGAGTAACAATCTCTTCACGTTCCTCAGGCGTCAACTCATCGGGGGTCACGCGCTCACGTTCGGCGAGCTCCTCGACCTCGGCCTCGAGTTCTGCGCGCTCAACCTCAATTTCGGCAACCACCTCGTCAATAACACGTTCAAGCAGATCCACCACATCACGTCGAGTATCTATCCCCATGTCTGGACGATCTCGGAGCGATGCAATGACCTCCGGTTCCAGAAGCTCTCGTGGGCCAACCGCGTCAAGACGACCCGGCCCTGCACCGTCGCGCAGAGGTATAACCATTTCGGTGCCGCCCGGCCAGTCGGAGTACAGTACCGAAAGGCCAACGTTTTCCTCACTGAGGTGCTGAAGCACAACCGGCTTGTATCGCCCTTGAAAGAACTCAAGATTGCGGCGAAACACTGCGTTGTAAATGGTAATGTACTCGGCCAGTAACCTGGAATCGGCGAGACTGTAGTCGTAAGCGGTCTCTAAGTAGGCCGAGAGGATGGTTCGCAGATTATTAATGTGGTCGACGCGAGCGTCCTCGGCAAGCAGCATGATGTCGTGGTGCAACAGGAAAAAGCCTGACAGGTCATGCTCGCGGATGAGTGACAGCTCACAGTCCAGACGCTCCGTGGCCTCTGACCTGCGGGCATGACCGTGGTAGCGCGTCGCCAGGGCCTCGTCGCACAGGGCCTTGAG
>PWSG01000290.1 GCA_003564055.1 Syntrophomonadaceae bacterium | reverse complement strand
TTGCACAAATGAATTGATTTTATCAGAGCTGCTGCCGCTAATCAGGCATAGAAAAGAAAGTGATCTGGCAGAAATACTCAGCACGGTGAAAAAACTGCCGTTAGAAATTAACTGGGAACAAATTAGAGATTATCAGCTAATTAATCTGCAAAACGGTATCAATAAGGTTGGTATTCCCGATCTCATAGTCTATCAAAATGCAATTTTTACCGGAGCCACATTGCTAACCCTGGATAAGCATTTTCAGTTAATGGCAAAGCACATTTCCTGCAAAGTTAAGCTGCTTTGCTGATAGGTCTGTCCTGTAGACATGGAGACAGGATTCGAATTCTTTGCTCTAATTTTTGGGAGCCAAAAGCAGTTTACCTTCGGCATTCTTTTCCAAAACTTCTCTTGAAAGACACTCGTGATATTTTCCGGCAAGCCAGTCAGCTGTCAAGTCGTTGTAGTGTTTGCTCCCAAGGTGCCCGGACTGGCCCAGGGAAGCGATAGCCTTAGTTCGGGCGAAATCTTCTCCATCAACATTTATACGGTAAGAAATGCTCCAAATATTATTATTAAAAGGGTTATCAGCGCAATATGCTGTTTGGTATGGTGTATCGGTGTTGCCGGAAATAGGATGGCTCGGAGGATTGAAGACCTGACCCAACGGTGGCTTTATGTCGAAAGCATGGGGAAACCGGGCGATATGAATTTTGCCCCACTGCCAATCATCAGGAGAGTTTGAAATCGCCTCAGACAGCCAGGCAAATGCTTTTCGAAAAGCCGCCTGGGTCAGTTTTTCTTTTCCGCCAACCAGCTTGAGCCAGGCCGAGTTTTCATTTTTAAGAATCCTTAAAAGGGCAGTAGTATCATGCCCGTAATACTCATTTGCGGGTAAGAGGACAGGATGGAAACCCTGTCCCAACAGTTCGTAAATAGAATCGGGGTCTAGTTTTTCCTGCAGCAGTGTTTTAACCATGAAATACCTGCTTACCTCGTAAACCGACGCCCCTACTGAATCGACATCCATCCTGCCGTCCCATTCAAGGAAAAGATGAGTAGCTTTTTTCTCCCCGTCGGAAAGAGTTCGCTTGAATTCATTAGAGGTTAAGATATCGTAAATACTCTCACGGTATTCGACTGCCGGTATGCAGTAGACATCCATAAACCAGGCATTGACGTCTTCGGCGTTCACCTTAGATCCCGAAGCTGTCTTTTCCATGAATAAATCTTCAATACGTTTGGCCCTGTAGCCATTCATCCATGTATTTCCCAGGTAATAAGGATAATTGTCCTTAACTACCCTGTTATTGGCCGTGATAATATATCCGCATGACGGATTGTAGGCGTGCGGCATTTCCTCGAAGGGGACATAGCCCTGCCAGTCGTACTGATCAGTCCACCCCGGGACTGGAACCATACCGGTATGTTTTGCAGCTCGAACTGGTGTAGTTCCCGTGCACCAGTAACCTATATTGTCTTCCCTGTCAATGTATACGATATTTAACTGTGGAGCGGTAAACTTCTTCATCGCCTCGACAAAGTCGTTCCATGACCGTCCCTCGTTTAAAAGCCTGAAGCCTTCAAAAGTCTGGATTGGATTTAAGACTAAATCCTGGACTGAAATCGCTGCTTTACCTGTTTCTAAAACTTCGCTTATAATAGGCCCCCTGTGAGTGAGACGAACTGTTTCTACGTGGTCCTGTTTACCTTTGATTTTTATTATTTCTTCGATTATGGTCAGTGGTTTCTGTTCTTCTTTGTATTCGTAGGTATTATTTTCGAAGTCGACCTTTTCTATATAGGTGTCAGCGGCATCTGTAAAAGCCAGAGTTATACCCCAGGCAAAATGATCGTTTGAACCGGTAATAACCACCGGCAGCCCCGGAAAACTAACACCCCGCACACACCTGTTTTCCGTTGTATTAGCCAGGCCAATCTCATACCAGATACTGGGAGCGGATAAAGCCAGGTGAATGTCGTTGGCCATGATCGGTTTGCCTGATCTGGTATGTTTTCCGGCGATAACAATTGAATTCGAACCTTTTCCCTTTTTAAGGTAGGGTCCGTTCATTTTCTTTAGGATACCCTTCGGGTCGATAATGTTAAAATCTATTCCTTCCGGCAGAATAGCAGCATCGTGATCGGGATAGTGAATTTCCCATTCCCGGGCCAGCTCTTCACCGATTGCAGCATAGAGTTTATAGCGAAGCAGTTCGCTTTGCCAGGCATGGCTTAACTGCCATGAAAGGAGCAGCACAAAAGCCATACAATCCTCACGGTTATACCGTTCGGGTTTGAAGCCGGCCAATGAAAATTCCAGCGGCAGCCTGGATGCAGGATCTTTAAGAAAGGCATTGACACCGTCCAGATAAGCATCAATTGTATTTTTCATTTTATCGGATGCAGCATTAAGGCTTTCCATACCCAAACGTTCAAAACCGAAGGTACGGGCCATGCGATCAGTATCGAGAGCATCAGGGCCAAAGACTTCACTTAACCTGCCTCTTGCAGCCCTGCGGTTTAATTCCATTTGCCACA